>NZ_JADEXH010000034.1:0-69915 GCF_015207205.1 Sphaerospermopsis sp. LEGE 08334
CCCTAATAACCGTTGTGATTCTTCAGGATTGTTATGAATGTACTCAACTATGTTGCTCATAATCTCAGGGTAGGTACACGATTTTATCCTGTTATACCATAATTTGATTCTTTTTCGGATATGTCTACTTATATTTTTAATTGTTATGTGTTTATCACCTTTCTTGTTTATAGCAATATATACGATTCTGACAGAAAAAATTGAAACTATATGTAGAGATAAATTTAATCTTGAATTCACATTTTTTGAAAATCAGAGAAGGGCATCTGAACAGAAAGCACGTTATAAAGCTTTCAGACAATCAAAACATAAAGAGGAAAATGATAAATTGATTCAAGATGCTAAATATGAAGCACTAATAATGAAGCGTGAAGCCGAAAGAAACTTGAATAGAAAAATCAAAAATTTTATGGAGAGAAATCCTTTGTAATCAATCAGTAATATTCAACATCCTGTAAATCCTTAAATCCTGGAAATCCTGATTCTGACAATTAACCAAAATATACGCTAAAATACCCACAGTAACTAACTTTTTTAACTTTTAACTTTTAATTCCTAACTACTTATGACCATGCCCAATACCGTAGAATTCCAAGACGCTTATGATGTGATTGTAGTGGGTGCAGGTCACTCCGGTTGTGAAGCTGCTTTAGCTACTGCTCGCCTCGGTTGTCGCACTCTCCTATTAACCCTTAACCTGGATAAAATCGCTTGGCAACCTTGTAACCCCGCAGTCGGTGGACCTGCTAAGTCCCAACTTACCCATGAAGTAGACGCTTTAGGTGGGGAAATTGGGAAAATGGCCGATCGCACTTATTTACAAAAACGTATCCTCAACTCTTCCAGAGGTCCAGCAGTTTGGGCATTACGGGCGCAAACCGATAAGCGCGAATATGCAGCAGTTATGAAAGGAATTGTCGAAAATCAAGAAAATTTGACAATTCGTGAAGGCATGGTGACAGATTTAGTCTTAGGAAAAAATGATGAAATTATAGGCGTTGAGACTTATTTTGGTGTCGCTTTTGAATGTAAAGCCGTCATTTTAACCACTGGTACGTTTTTAGGTGGGAGAATTTGGGTCGGTAATAAATCTATGGAAGCTGGCCGCGCGGGTGAGTTTGCGGCCGTAGGTTTAACAGAAACTCTCAACCGCTTGGGTTTTGAAACTGGAAGATTAAAAACCGGTACACCTGCAAGGGTAGATAAGCGGTCTGTTGATTACAGTAAAATGGAACTGCAACCAGGAGATGAGGAAGTTCGCTGGTTTAGTTTTGACCCCCAAGCGTGGGTAGAACGGGAACAAATTCCCTGTCACATGACAAGAACTACTAAAGAAACACACAGATTAATACAAGATAACTTGCACCTATCTCCGGTTTATGGTGGTTGGGTAGATGCCAAAGGTCCGCGTTATTGTCCGAGTATTGAAGATAAGATAGTCCGCTTTGCCGATAAAGAAAGTCATCAAATCTTCATTGAACCAGAAGGACGAGATATACCAGAATTATACATTCAAGGTTTTTCCACTGGTTTACCAGAAAATCTACAATTGCTGATGCTGCGGAGTCTTCCGGGTTTGGAAAACTGCTTTATGTTGCGTCCAGCCTATGCGGTAGAGTACGATTATTTACCAGCAACCCAGTGTTATCCTACCTTGATGACAAAGAAAGTTGAAGGGTTGTTTTGTGCAGGACAAATTAACGGTACAACCGGTTATGAAGAAGCTGCTGCACAAGGTTTAGTAGCGGGTGTAAATGCGGCGCGGTTTGTCCGGGGTCAGGAAA
The DNA here is from genome assembly GCF_015207205.1 of Sphaerospermopsis sp. LEGE 08334. NCBI lineage: Bacteria > Bacillati > Cyanobacteriota > Cyanophyceae > Nostocales > Aphanizomenonaceae > Sphaerospermopsis > Sphaerospermopsis sp. LEGE 08334. The sequence goes on from NZ_JADEXH010000034.1 coordinate 1,785, forward strand.
TGATTATTTTTCCCCGTGAGCAAAGTTACATTGGGACTTTAGTTGATGACCTGTGTACCAAGGATTTGCGTGAACCTTACCGTATGCTTACGAGTAGATCAGAGTATCGTTTATTGCTACGTTCTGATAATGCCGATCAACGGATGACACCGTTAGGAAGGGAAATTGGTTTAATTGATGACAGACGGTGGGATTTATTTACACGCAAACAAGAACAAATAGTAGCGGAAAAAGAAAGACTGCATTCGACGAGAATTAAAGAACATGAAGAAGTGGGACGTGCGATCGCTAAAAGTACTCAACAAGCAATCAAAGGTTCAATCACCCTAGCTGACTTGTTACGTCGTCCGGGAATACACTATGTAGATTTAGAAAGATACGCACTAAGTAACACCAGTCTTAACCAAGCGGAAAAAGAAGGGGCGGAAATAGATATCAAGTATTCTGGATATTTAGCCAGACAGCAAAACCAAATTGAGCAAATAGCTCGTCAAGCCAATCGAACATTGCCAGCCGATTTAGATTATGCAGCAATTGATACCCTTTCCAAAGAAGCCAGAGAAAAGCTGGCGAAAGTAAGACCCTTGACTATTGGGCAAGCAGCAAGAATTGGTGGTGTTAATCCTGCGGATATCAATGCGCTGTTAATTTATTTAGAAATCCGTAAAAACAAGGAGCAGAATGAGTTTTCCTTATTAGCAAATACAAAAATTCATTAAGGATGGGTATATTATAGGGTGGGGGATCAGTATGATGGACTACATAGATTTTTGAAGTAAAATTCTGAATCATTTCTAAATCACAGTAAAATTTAATACCACTGCCAAATTACTGCCAAATTAAGGTTAGTGGTGTAATTTAAAGAAAGTGATTTCCCGGACATAATTGGGTTTCCTTTCCCTTTCTAGCAGCCACAAAGAAAATGTCTATGATAACAGAAGCCAGCACACATCTAATGATTTCTGAAGCACTAGAGGACTTACTCCCCAGTGAAGCCCCGTCGATAGAGACTTACGCTGAAGGCTTGATAGATGAACTCTTCACCGATATCGACAACATACTAGATTGTGGTAGAAAACACCCTGCCAAAACCATAAGGATAGAATATGTGCCACATAAGCAAACAGTAGCGGTGAAGATGCAAGAAGTTGTTTTGACACAGACAGTAAACCGAGCAACCAAAGCGATCGCGCCCATCCAAAAGCCGCAACCAAGTACACTGGTTTTAAATCCTCCCTCTGTCACTGCAATTAGGAAAAGGAATCAAAAGCACAGCGGTGGATTAGGCAACCTGCTCGTGTTAGGCTTAACCTTAAGTGTGGCAATGGTTGGTTCAGTCTACCTAGCACAGCCGACATTATTCACCAATATCACTGCCCAATTTACTCCATATATACCACCAACAGATCAGGTAAAATCACCAGTACCTGTACAACCAGATCCTCATGGTGAGTTAGTTAATTATATGTTGCAGGCTTTGGCAGTGATAGACCAGCAAGGCTCTAGTAATGATCAAATACCTGCTAAATCTGGGTTACGTGATGTTAATCCCAGCCAAACAAACTCTTTACCTTTGCCCAGTAACCAACCTATTGGCACTTTACCCCTACCAGTGGCGGCTAACAATGCCCCACCTGCTCCCAGTCGAGTGACAAATGTGGTAGAGAGAATATATGTTCATGTTCCTGTTTATCAAGCACCTCCAACTATACGCCCATTACCAGAAGTTTCCCCAATGTCAGCGCAGGTATCACCACCTGAGGTTGTCAAAGATTCCCTTAGTAATGTGCAACAAGCAACCAAGCCCCTGCCAGCAAAAAATTCACCGACAACTGTGAAGCGGGCAGATGCTTCTAAGCTACCAGCTACAGCACCACCAAAACTACCTGCGGCGATCGCAACTGCATCATTACCAAAACCAGAAACATTACCAACTACACCCACAACTACACCCACAACTACCCAACAGGTGTATTTACCTGCCCATTCAGCCGAGTTGGAAGGATTGTTAGAGTTAGGTAGCAAATCTGCGGCTTTGTTCAAAATTGATGGTGTGACTCGCCGGATTAACCTGGGAGAAAATATTGGTGCTACTGGTTGGACGCTAGTAGACGTAAGTAATGGTGAGGCAATTATCCGCCGTAATGGTGAGGTGCGCTCAATTTATGCAGGTCAAAAGTTGTGACAGATAACAGGAGACCTGTCCTGGGAGCAGTTACCTGATATAGTTGAACAAAAAATGCTGAATCTTGCAAGAGGGAGAACAGCCTAGCGCAGAACTATTGCTTCAAACCAAAACACATTTGACTGGAGTAAGCATTGACATTAATTGACAGATGTCAACAGTAAGTATCAAGTTAATGCTTATTCACACTAGCCTCAAGAGTTTTTACCTGAGTTTGTAATTCTTCTACTACTTGTAAATGCGATCGCTCTAGTAAATAACCAGCCCAAACAAAGCTGCCAGTTAACACAGTCACCACCACCAGTAAAATACCAGTTAACAATTTCACTTGAGAGCGAAGCTGTTTAACTTCATACATCTGATCTTGAGCTTGATCACGAGAATTTAAGTTAGTCCCTTGATCTTCTACTACTATCTCTACTTTTGGGGTTTCAATTTTTTTAAACTCAATTTGGCTTCGCAACCAATCTGTGATCAATTTAGGGAAATTCTTTTTAAACCATTGCCAAGCAATCATTCTGAATGCAGGTTTAGACATTTTGGAAATCCATTTCAGGGTTCTCTTGATATTTTGAGACTGAAACTTTTGGTTGATCAAATTAGTTGACCCTGCATCATAAAGACAATTCAAAATCAGCTTAACGGTTGCTTCCTCTCTGTAAACCAGATTTTCCAGCAAAAGCAGGACATCTTGCATCAATTGTTCTTCTCTTTCGGCTTCTGTAGGCAATTTTGTTAAATCATTTGATGGTGGTAATTGTTTAGACATATTAACTGTATAAATTCTTAATTTTTCATTAGTGCTTTCCTTTAAGTATACTGACATCAGAAAGTATTTGCTATTTCCTGGATACGTTAATATTCAATTTCTTCACAATGGATTAATAAACGTTCCAAACCTTCAGCCAAAGAAATCAAATCTTGCCAAGAAGAACCACTGACTAGATTTTGAGCGTGTGCTAAACGGTTCCGCAAATGTTCAGCAGATTTGAGAAAGCGTTCACCAGATCGTTTTGAATTTAACCCCAATTTATTAAACAATTCAGGTTGATTTAATACCAATTCCCGCTTGTCGCAAAATTGCAGATAATCTAATAAATCTGTGGCTTCATTTCTTTCTTGACTTTCACGCCATAATTTTTGAGCAGCTTCTAAGCGGTCAGGTTTAAGAACTTTTTGCCATGAATCTTGGGGATAATATAGCCGCACCAGTCGTAACAAATTCATTTCTAGCAGCGTTACCAACCCAAACAGGAACATTCTGACTGGTGCTTTCTGCAAATCACCACAAGTAATAATGCCACTAACATTATTACAGTCTAATACAAATAATCTGGATTTTTGTTGCAGAATTGGCAACAACTTCATCAAGGGTGTAGACATAGCAATGAGTTCCTGAGGATGAAACACTTGTTGATAGTTGCTGCATTTTCCCGATTGGTTTTCTCGTAAATTTTCTCTTAAAGTAGAACGTTCTACATAACCTGTAATACTACCTTCTGTTTCCACTCCGACGACATCAAAATCCTGCAACTCCATCCAATTTATAATTTCTCTTATATCTGCATCAGCTTTGACGGCTTTGAGAGGTTCGGCTACATATTCTATGGTAATACTGTTCTCAAATAAGCTGCGTAAATCTTGAGAACGTGACTTTAGCTGTTTCATTTGTCGTTAACAATAAGAATTGAAACTAGTATTTCATGAAAGTCTGTATTTTGACTGTTAACGATATTGCAGGAGTCGTAGGGGCGAAGCATTCATTCGGAAAATAACCTGTGATAAAATGTGATAAAAATTGATAATTTATCGCCCGAATGCTAATCTTTCCAGCACGCTTCGCAAACGCCCGTACAGGAGTCAGGAGTAAAACTCTGTTATTTATTCAAAAACTACGGTTTTATTACCATAGACTAAAACGCGATTTTGTAAATGCGATCGCACTCCCCTAGCTAAAACAATTCTCTCTAAATCTTTACCTTTTCTAATCAAATCATCTACATTATCCCGGTGACTTACCCTAACTACATCCTGTTCAATAATTGGACCACAATCTAAATCAACAGTTGCATAATGGGCAGTTGCACCAATAATTTTTACACCTCTTTCAAAAGCTCGATGATAAGGATTCGCGCCAATAAATGCAGGTAAAAATGAGTGATGAATATTAATTATTTGCGGGAATTGCTGAATAAAATTATCAGTTATTATCTGCATATATTTAGCCAAAACTACCAAATCAATATTATATTGACGCAATAATTCTAATTGCTTTATTTCCTGTTCTTGTTTATTCTCTTTAGTAATTGGAAGGTGATGATAATCAATACCAAATTGTACTGCAACTTCCTGTAAATTGGGATGATTACTAATAATTAAAGGTATATCTGCATTAAATTCTTTAGCTTTTTGTCGCCAAATTAAATCTAATAAACAATGATCTTGACGACTTACCCAAATAGCAATGCGGGGAACAGTATCAGAAAAATGTAATTCCCATTTAGCGCCTAAAGGTTGGGCGATCGCATTAAAAGCAGCACCAATTAAATCCCTGGGTAAATTAAAACCATCCAACAGCCATTCTATACGAGTGAGAAATAAACCAGCTTCAAAATCTGTATGTTGATCAGCATCAATAATATTACCACCATTAGCATAAATAAAATTAGCAAATTTTGCGACTAATCCTTTTTGATCAGGGCAAGAAATCAGTAAAGTTGCTGTTGGGTTCATTTTCGGTAATTGGTGATTGGTGATTGGTAATGGGTAAGAGTAATTAATATTAATTATTAATTATTTAGTATGGGCGGGATTAGGATATATAGGTATTGGTGCAAGTTCTAATTTAGTATTTTTAGTATTTTGTTGAGTTTTTTGATCAGGTTCTTCACTGGGTTGTTTACCAGATTTTTCACTGTTTTTTTCATTAGCTTTGTTAGCAGATGCTTGAGATATTTCTTGCCATTCTGATAATTCCCGATTGACAGCATTAGCGAAATCTTTAGAAACTAATAAAACCTGAGTATTTCCATTATTGTCAATCACAGGATCAACTTGGGCGTATAAGAAAGAGTTGTTAAAATTAGGTTTCCCTAAAATTACTTGATGGGTTTTTTGATTTTTCAGTTTAATATCAATAGTAGCTTGAGGTTTATCTAAACCAAATTCACTCAATTGATTAGGTGAAATTGATACACTACTTTCACTTTTACCTTTAACCAATAAATCCGTTAAATAAGAAACTATAGCCTCTTTTGCAGGTTCTGGTTTGGGAGATTTTGGTAATTTAATTGACCACTTTGGCGCTTCTAGTTTCTGACTTTTTTCTAAATTTAAAGTGTAGTCCTTCGTTTTAATATCTATAGATAGAACATCCTCAACATTAAATGAGAAAATCTGCTGTTGAGTGGTTTGATTTTGCTGATTTTGCCGATTTCCCTGATTTATTTTATTGAGGTGACTTTGTGCAAATTGTTGTGGTTGATTTTTCCGTCTAATTTCATCAAAATAGACAAAACCACTTAAACCCAACGCTAAAATTACTAAAGTTAAAGTTGTTCGTTTCATTTGGAAATAGGTGACAGGTGACAGGTCACAGAGAAGAGGAAGTAGGTGAAACAGGTAGATAAATTCATAATTATCAATTATCAATTATCAATTATCTTCTTTTCCACCAAATAATAGCGCCGGTAGCTAAACCAATGAAAGGTAAAAGCAACAAAGAAGAAATACTTAATAAATTGGCTTTTGCAGTTGACATAGTGATACGGCGATTTGTTTGTTCTTTGGGACGAATTGAAAGAGGTTGTTGATCTTGTTGACTTAACCAAGTGACTGAGTTGAGAAATACATCTCCATTTAATTGTTGCTGAAATAAACCATCTCTAGCAAAATCTGAGTTTCCAAACACTACTAAGCGAGATTCTTTGCTTTGATTTTGAGAATTTTCCTCAGTTGGGGAAACTGTAGGAGATAGGGTAGGTGTGGGAGATGGGGAAGCGGTAGATGTAGGAGATGGGGAAGCAGTAGATGTAGGAGATGGGGATGATAAAGTTCTAGTTAATGCTACACCTAAAGTTAAAGGACCTTTTAAATCTTGACCTTCATTAAACTCTAAATTTTCGTTTTGCTGGTCACTTTCTGCCCAACTATTAGGATATGATTTAGTTCTGAGTAAAGGAGTAGATTGAACATTAGGAGTTGGTTCAATTAATATAGGACGTGCAAGGGGATAGAAAGAAATACCATTACCAAAATCTTTAGTGATGGGATGTTGTCCATACTCTGTAACAGCAGGTGCAGCAGGACCTAGTCCTAAAGTTGTTCCAGAAACATCAACCGCTAAACGATTATCTAATTTTACACCCCAATCTTGCAATAAGTCATCAATTTTTGGGTCAGTATTAGGGTCAACCATTAACATTAAATTACCGCCACGATTGAGATAATCTTGTAAAGCTGTAACTTCACCTGCTAATAACTCTCGTTTTGGACCAGCGACGACAACAACAGCAGCATCTTCAGGGACTGTAGTTTGTTCTGTTAAACTCAGAGGTAAAGCTGTAAAATTTTTGTCTGCTAATCCTTGAATAGCTTGAGAAATAGCATTTTTAGCATCTGTAAATTCTAGTTCACCGTGACCTTGCAGAAAGTAAACTTTAGCGGTATTGTTGCTAGTAATTTGTTGTAAACGGCTAGTTAATCTTACTTCTGATAGACGTTCATATTCATTGACAGTTTGTACTAATTGGCGCTTATTATCAAATTCTAGATAAACTTCGCCAAAATCTTTCACACCAAATTTTTCTGCTAGTCCTGGTCTGGTTTGGGGGTCTATATATTCAAAGTTAAACTTAGGAGTTTGACGACGATAATTTTCTAGTAATTGTTCATCTTGCAGATTTTGTTCTCTGGTAAATAACCAGAGTTTCGCAGGTTTAGGTAAAGTCCGCAATAATTCTTTAGATTGGGGTGCGAGGGTAAATAATTGAGTTTCTGTTAAATCTAATCTTAACTGATACCGTGTACCTAAAAAATTGATTAATCCTAATATTGTTAATACTGCCAAAGTTGCCACTAAGGCGTTAGTTGTAGATACGGTAGAACGTTGGTTCCAAAATTGATTTTTTTGGGCTTGGAAAAATACCCAACCAATGCAAATCAAAAGACCTGCGATGATAAATACTAGAGGTAATATATCCCATTTATCTAATATTACCCCGACTGTTAAACCAAGGGCTAATAAAAATGGGCCACATAAAAATAGTAGATTAGGGAAATTTTTTTTAGGTATTTTTTTCATTATTGGTGATTGGTGATTGGTGATTGGTGATTGGTGATTGGTGATTGGTACAAACTTCTTTACTGTCACCTGTCACCTCCTAACTATTGCCGTTGAAAACGCAGTGCATCTATTGATTGGGCGGTGAGAAAAATGCCTAAGATAATGTAACTAATAAATAAAATGAAGGCGCTACTATCAAAAATTCCTTGAATTAATGTGTTGTAATGTTTGAGTAGGGATAGATGAGCTAAACTTTCTCCCAGTAGACCTGGTATAGCTTTAGATATGGAATCTATTAATAATAGTAAAATGACCACAACAAAGGTGAGAACGGCTGATAAAAGTGTGCTGTCTGTTAAGGAGGAAATGAACATTCCTAATGATAAAATTGCTGCTGCTAATAATATCAATCCTACATGACCAAGAATAGGAATAACTGGAGACATGGGAGGATTTGAATCGCTAATGGCTATGACTTCAAATCCGAGTAATGGTAATACCATTGTGATGAAAAATGTTAAAACTCCTAATAATTTACCTACGGCTACAGCCCAGTTAGTAACTGGTGATGTGGCTAATAATTCTAATGTTCCGCGTTTGCGTTCTTCGGCATAAAGTCCCATTGAAAGTATGGGTAAAATAAACAATAATAACCAACTGATTCTATCTAAAAATGCCCGGATAAATTCATAGGGTACATCTATGGGGGGAACGGGTACTCCTAATTGTTGCCCTTGGACATCATAAGCCGCAACTGTGGGCAAAATTCCCCCTGGTCCTATTAAAATCATCACCAAAAATAACCCAGAAATAAACCAGAAGATACCAGCTATACCATAAGCCAAGGGTGATACAAAATAACTTTGTAATTCTCGGCGATAAATGGCAATTATATTAGCGATGACGATACCCATTTTATGCGTTTTCTCCTTCTGTTTCTGGTGTGTTTTCTAGTGTAGTTTCTGGTATTTCTTTTGCTGGGAGAAGTACATTTTTCTCTTCGGTTGTTAGTTGTAAAAATACATCTTCTAAACTAGCACTAACCCGTCGCATTTCATATAAATCAAATCCTCCCCGAATTAATGCGGCTGCAATATCTTTTCCTGGTTCTGTGCCTGGTTGAGATATAACACGCAGTAGGGGACGATGATCATGACTTATCGGCATTGATTCTACCAAAATCACGTCCTTTACATTTTGTAATACCTGTTTTGCTAGGGTAACTTCTCCAGAAATTTCTAACTCATAACCCGAACCTCCAGTTAACTGTGTCATTAAATTTTCTGGGGTGTTGGTAGCTACGACTTTACCACGGTTGATGATGGCTACGCGGCTACAGGTCATGCTGACTTCTGGGAGAATATGGGTAGAGATGATGATGGTGTGTGTACCGGCTAGACTTTTGATCAAGTTTCGCACGTCGATAATTTGCCGGGGGTCTAGTCCTACGGTGGGTTCATCGAGGATAATGGCTGGAGGATCATGGACTATTGCTTGCGCTATTCCCACTCTTTGGCGAAAACCTTTGGAAAGCTTGCGAATAATGACTTTACGCTTTTCTGTGAGGTTGCAGCGTTTCATAGCAGCTTGTACTTTTTGGGGGCGATCGCCTGCGGATACGCCTTTAATTCGAGCTACAAAGTGCAAAAACCCCTCAACTGTCATTTCGGGGTATAAGGGCGGTGTTTCCGGTAAATAGCCGATTTTTTGCCGCACTGCTAAAGAATTTTCATGGACATCATACCCGGCTATTTTGGCTGTTCCTTTGGTAGCTGGAAGATAACCGGCTAAAATCCGCATGGTTGTGGTTTTACCTGCACCGTTGGGACCTAAGAAACCTAAGATTTCTCCTGGTTCTACGTTAAAGGTGACATCGGCTATCGCTGCGGTAGAACCATATATTTTACTCAGATGTTCAACTTCTATCATTTGGATGTTATTGGTGTGATATATGTCAGCGATCACCAATACCTTTTTTGTCAGTAAAGGTGATACGTCTTTTTGTTGGGTGTAATGACCATCCAGAAGTTTTATATTCAACTGAACGGTTATCTTTTTGAAACCCAGGATATCCCTTTTTACCTACAACTTTCTGTTTACAGTTGTCGTAAAATCTCTGAATTGCTTGCCATGCTCTTTCGGTTGCAGACTGACAAGCCATTGAATTTAATTCTTCTACAAAACTAAATTCTTTTCGTAGTGCTGTTGAGTAATTATTTAATGCAATTTTGTTAACTTTGGCTTCTTTGGGTGAATCCATCCAGAAGCGAATAGCTTTATTCCTGACAAACTGAGTTGTCCTGATTGCCTCGTTAATAGCTTGTTTTTGGCTTTGATTGCATTTGGCTTTGTACTCTAACACCAGCACTACTTAATCACCTCCATTTGCTCTGCTATACTAAATGCAGTTTACTTATATATTTTAGATATGTCAACAGGAAAGGGGAAAAAGAGAATCAAGAATACACCAGTTCTTTATGATGAGATTAAGAAGCAAAGAGGCATTAACTTAACTGATACAGCTTGGGAGATTCTAGCTAGGCAAGCTAAAACAGAAAAAATCAGTGTTAGTGAGTTAATTGAACGATATGCTAGAACATTAAATCAGCCTAACTGCCCCTAAAGGAGCGAACCGTTCGCCTACATCCACTGTTCTTTAGCACGATAAAGTATCAATGTCAAGCAAGCTCTGATATTTTATCGAGCGTGGTTTTGGCTCACTCGATTTTCTTATAAAATTAGATAAAATTGGAATTGTTGTCATGTTATCTATTTGCTAAAGTGTCTGAATCTTTACCTTTGCGCGATCGCTACCTGGCTTTAATTGATCAAATAGTCGAAACCACCCTGAAAGGCAAAATTAGCTCCGTAGAACAAATATATCAAATATTACTCCAAGGCATTGCTTCCGGTACGGGGGAAGTTTTTGAGTTAGCTTTTAGCGATCGCTTGAATACCATCCAAACCCAGGTAGACAACGAAACAGACGAACTCAAAAAAGCCAAAGCCACCCGCAGTCTAAGAGCAATCAAAACCATCCAAACACAATGGCAACGCTGGCAAGAACAAAACAAAGCCACCGAAATCATAGCTTCAGCAGTACGGGAAATTACCCTTGCTAGTAATGAGGAGCGTTTAGCCGTATTCCTGCGCTACACCGATCCCAATCAGAAATATCCCTTAAATTTATCGCAAATACAACAACTAGCCAAATCCTTACAACAATTTGGTGCAGCAAACTCAGATTTAACACAGATATCCACAGGTATAACTCAGGCGATCGCCCCTTGGCAACGCATCCAAGAAAACCTCCTCAGTTGGATGTATGAACAAAAAACCTCTCTCGGTTTTGGTGGTGTACCTGGTGAAAAAGGACCTTGGGCAAGTTGGGCGAAATTAGTCAAAAGCGAAATACCGCAATCATTTTTTCAGACTTTAGCAATAGAACAATCTCCAATAGAATTTACCCAAAAACAACAAAACCTTACCCTCAGTGATTGGGTAGAATTAACAATAGTTTTACAATTCCTACAACGAGGTTTAGTTAGTTGGTTTGATCAACAAGCTTATGATATTCAAGCAGGTCCCAAATTATCCATTTCCACATTTTTAACCTTTGCCGTCATTTGGAGTCAACTAGCAAACGGTTGGCAAAATCAATCAATAATATATAGTAATGGCGCTTCACAAATAATGTTACAAATTTTGCGAACCTTTGCCCAACGTCCCTATTTTCCCCTCTATGGTGGGATTTTCGCTTCCTTTTCTGGTAGTTATTTACGGGATGCACTGGATTATTTAGATGAACCATTGCGTTATGCGGAAGGAACACAAGAAAAAGCCAGAATCTTAACATTATTGGGTTATTCTCAACGAGCTTTAGGCAATTATCCGCGCTCCATAAATTTCCATCAACAAGCTTTAGAAATTGCCAGAAATGCTCAAGACACAGCTTGCGAAATTGCTAATCTTAACCACCTCAGTCGTACCTATGTCCAAGAAAAAAATTATGCTGAAGCAATAAATAATAGTCAAAGAGCATTAATATTAAGTAGACAAACAGGAGACAAAACCGGAGAAACTAACGCCCTCGTAAACTTAGGTTACAGCGAAGTCATGCAAGCACAGCAATTAGAAAACACTGAACCAGAAGTTTATGAATCAGCAATTAATTATTTAGAACAAGGTTTAAAATTAGCCGAAAAAATTGGTGATGTTCAAACTCAATCTTTATGTTTTAGTAGTTTGGGAATTGCCTATTTAGTCACTTCTCAATATCAAGAAGCAATCAAATATTTAGAACAGGGTTTTAGAACAGCGCAAGTTTCTGGTGATTTATATATTCAAGGTCGAACTTTAGCTTATTTATCAGAAGCTTATTATAACCTTCTCAACTTTGAAAAAGCCATTTATACAGGTTGTTTGGGAATGTATCTATTAGAGCAAATTTCATCCCAAGAATGGCAACAACCCGCAGGTTTATTAACCACAATCAAAAGACAATTGGGAGAAGATAAATTTCAAGTTTTATTGCAACAAAACCGCCCTAAGATAATTTCTGTTATTGGTGTAGACGGTTATGATTATTTACCTGATTTATTAGCAAGATATTAGTTACACCATATTTCATCTGGATGAGGTACACCAGGGCGGGCAGGATGCTCACCCCACAAGAGTTTTATTTTTACAGCTATTTTCAGGTAAATAAACCACATTTTGATTTAGGTTTCGCGTCAACAATGTAGGGGATCTGATCATTTAATTATTTTCTGGCAACCAGTTAATATCTAGTAATTGTGGGAGGGTGTAAGGACATTTTTCTGGAAAGGAAATGTTATAACCTGTTTTTTGTCTCACATATTTGAGTGCTTTTTCATAAATTATGAATTGATTTTCCTGTAAATGATTGTGTAAGTTTTTGGTTAAATCTTCATTGAGTTGAGTCCTAAAACTCAAAATTTCTGCTTGCCAATGATTAGCATTATAATCATATTCAGTATGCCAATATTGCAGCAGTAGTAAATGTCTGATAATTTGTTCAAGGAATCTTTCTAATGTTTTCTTTTCTCGCCGACTCAATTCTTCCAATTCCTCAATTAAATGATCCTTGTCTAATTTTTCCCATTGGTTTTGTTTTAAAACTGTAATCGTTTGTTCTAACCATTGATCATATTCAATCTCATAAAGAGATGCTAAATCATTTGTGATTTTCATTGCTGACCTCAACCTAATTCGCTTCTTCTACTTTCAATTATGTATTACCTTCTTCAACAACTGGGGAATTTGTGCAGGAGATTCAGCTATAGGAACTTGTGCAGTTTGGAAAGCTGCTAATTTATTTTGTGTTGTGCCAAAATTAGGATCACGTTTCACAACGGTTGCTATATTTCCTGTTTGATGCCAATATTTGTTTGGTGGTGCGTGTCTACCTGCAATATAAGCAATAACGGGTTTATCAATAGCTTCAGTAATATATCTAGCAGCAGTTTCCTCACTTTCTCCCCCTGGTTGGCCGACTAAAACTATTGCTTCTGTGGTTTCATCTTCATCGAGAATTTGCAACCATTGAGAAAAGGAAGAACCGACAATAGCATCACTACCAATACTGACACTAATCGACTGACCTAAACCAGCTTTGGTTAATTCCCAGGCTACCTCATAAGTCAGGGTACTACTACGGCTAACAATTCCCACAGATCCAGGGGTATAAAATTCACTAGGTTGAGTGCCTAAGAGAATTTTACCAGGAACAATAATTCCCGGACTGTTAGGACCTACTAGCAAAATTTCATGACTTTCTGTAGTGCGGAGTAATTTCACCATATCTAAAGGTGGTACACCAGCAGAAATAATAATTATCTGTCTAATGTTAGAGGCGATCGCTTCTAAAGCTGCATCCAAAACTTGATAAGGATGGACACAAATAATTGTCGTATCAATTTGCCCAAATTGTGAGATAGCTTCTTCTACTAAATCAAACACTGGCAAACCATAGATTTTCTGTCCACCACATCCAGGATCAACACCAGCTACTAAATTAGTGCCATAAACCTTCATTTGAGCAATATGAGTTGCTGATATAAATTCACAAAAACCCTGAATTAAAACTTTACTGTCTGGTTTTAAGTTCATAAAATTTAGTTATTAGTTATTAGTTATTAGTTATTAGTTATTAGTCATTAGTCATTAGTCATTGGGCATTGGGCATTGGGCATTGGGCAAAATCAAGTCAAAAGTCATGCATTCAAAAGTCATGCATTCAAAATTAAATAACTCTTTTCTCCCTGCTCCCTGCTCCCTGCTCCCCTGCCTCTTCTTCCCCAATCACCAATCACCAATCACCAGTCACCAATCACTACCTTTTGTAAGCTGGTAACTTAGCCAAACGTACTGCTTGTTTTACGGCCTCGTCTAAATTTTCCACTACTATCAGCGTCTCAGTTTCAGTCTTGAGTTGAGCTAAATATTTCTTAGCGTCATTAAAATCAGAACCAGCAAGACGGACAACCAAGCGCGGTAAATTTCTGGGTTTATATTTACTACCTTTGGCTATATAAGATGTCAGTTCTTTTGGATCTAGTTGCATAAAATGACCAATGATTTCTGGCATTTGGGAAACTTGAGGAATAGAACCCAAAAAGTTAATCAGAATCACTTGAATGCTTTTATCAGCAGCTAACATTTTTAAACCTGTTTCCAGGCGATCGCAAAATGTCGTCGGTTCAGTATCAGTCAAAAAAGAATGTCGTAAATTTAAAGACACACCAGGTTTACCACCTGCATTAAAAACTGCATCCAAGGTTGTCAACAACGAACCAGTACCATTGCCTAATATACCGATTTTGCCTTGCATTTCCAACCCATCCCAATCACCCAAGATACTGTTGATCTTGCTATTTTTATGACGGCCAATCATTTTTGCCGCCATTTTGGCTATTTCTGGATGTCGGTTAATCGCGCGTTCGTTGACTGTAACTTTACCATTGAGTGCCATAACTTGCCCAGAAACACTAACAGCTAGAGGATTTATCTCTACTAAATCTAAGTCCTTCTGCACAAATAACTTATACATTTTTTCTACAATATCACTTACCGACTGCATCAGCGCACCCTGTAAGCCCATTTTCAAACCCAGTCTTCTGGCATAAAATGGCGAAAATTCCTGTTCTACCACCACATATTGCATTTTCTCCCCTGGAGATTCCCAATCAATATCTGGTTCTTTGCAACCTAAAAGCACAGGACGACAGATAGCTGTATCTAAAACTACAGCCAGATAAAATTCATCTTTGGCATTATACTTAGTTTCTGCCAGTAAAACCTCTGGCAATTCTCCCCAAATTGGTAAATTAAAGATATTTTGGGCAGCTGCGATCGCATCAATGGTGGTTTCCACAATTCTGACTCCACCAGCTTTAGCCCGTTCATCTGCGTGTACTTGCGATTTGAGTACAATCGGATAGCTAATTTTTAACCGTTTTAAATCTGTAGGATGGTCAATTCGTTGAGATGGTAAGACAGGAATGCCCATCTTATCAAACCATTCTTTAACTTGGTACTCCAATAAATCCATTGGTACACACCTTGTATTAACAATTTCAAAGCTAATTTTTATTGCTGTCCCATTGTTTGCACAGCACTTTATTTATATAATCACGCTTCGGTTGGCTAGAAAATTGATTTGGCAATAATCAATTTTATCGAATTAAGTCATATTCAATTCTCAAACCCCAACCGCTGCTATTTGGTTGATTAGACCTTTTGATCCTCCTTGGTCAACTTGCCAGTCTAAAAAATTACTTGGCTCTTCTTATATATTTTTTCCTGGATAATTTATACTCGCATTTGTATTGTCTAATTTATGATCTAGTAGTATAAAAAAGCAAAATCCTAAACCATTGCTGCTTCCTCGCTTTCTGGTTACAGATGCAACTTTGTGTGACAAACTAGTTCTCTGGGACAGGAAACCAAGGTTCAGCCTTGAGCAAAATCAAATACTTGTATATTAAAACATCAGTATATGATTGAGTTTTGTCAAACAGTTAGTAAAACCATCTATTCTGAATGTGACAAAGACCAGAACTTTATTTCATCTACTCCAAGATCATAAAAACTATAAAACTATATACAACATTAGCAGTAGACATTATGAAAGATAAATTCCCAAAAGAAGATATCCAGCATTTAACCAGTATTTTACAGGAAAAACTACTGGTAGAACTTCCATCAGTCCCAGTTCTCCAGGTGAGATGCGCTGTCCAGAAAGACGAACTGATGATTTTAACTCAGCACCCTCCAGGTATAGCAGTTGATAGCCAAAAAATCTTTGCTATCCTTGAGGAATCGCTCCAGTGGCAATCTCAATACCACGATCAAAGGATGCAATTTTATGTCAGGGTTTCAGGAGAAAAACTACCCTATGCTAAACAATCAATCACCATTAAGGCTAAAGAAATACAGAAAAACCAGCAAATTCCATCCTTGGAAACAAACAATGGCTTTAATAAAGGTGCTGCTAAGAACCCGCTAATTTTTCCCCCACTGGAAATTCCTGATCTCTCATCTCCTGTAACCGATGTTCATATATCGGATAGTTCATTTAGTTTACTAAAAGATGATCATATCGCGGATCATCCATTTGCTTCACTAACAGAGAACTATATCTCCGATTATCCACTGAGTTCCCGAATCGAAGAAAATATTTCTGATTCTACCTTGAGTTCCGATCTTTCATTTGGCTCAGATAATTCATTAAATTCAGATACCATACTAAGATCAGAGACATCATTTAACTCGGATGCTACATTGAGCTCAAATAGCTCATTGTTCAATGAGAGTGACAATGAATTAGCCGAAGAAGAAAAATTTGACCTATTTGCAGGGACAGAAAGCTTACCAAAACGCAAAAGACAGCCGATATCATTACCACTCCCACCTTTACCCATCCTCTTAGGAGGAGTCTTGGGAGTGACTGTCATTTGTGGAGGCGGTGCTTTTTTTCTGAATCGTGCTTGTGTGATTGGTGAATGCAAAGAATTACAAACAGCCGAGCAGTTAAAAAGCAACTCTCAGCAATCAATCCATACAGCTAAATCTACACAAGAACTAATAGCATTACAACAGCAACTGGATAAAGTTATTTCTGATCTCAAAGTAATTCCCCAATGGTCTCCACGTTATCAGCAAGCGCAGGAACTGGCTGCCAGTTTTTCTAACCAATCAACAAAAATTAACTTAGTAATCAAAGCTTTACAAGCCGCATCCGCCGCAGAGCAAAAAATTCAAACTCCCGCAACTAGCTTAGATGAACTCCGCAGCAGACAAACTTTATGGAGACAAGCAATTACACCACTGGAAGCTATTAAACCTAGTCATGAACTATATAGTTTGGTGCAGGCAAAATTACCCAAATATCAAAGCAATTTAAAAGCGATTAATCAGAAGTTACAGAATGAAGAATTATGGCAGAAAAAACTTACCACAGCCAAAACTGTGGCTGATTCAGCTAACCAGCGTCAAGCTACTGCTAAATCCGGTAATGATTGGCAAAGAGTACAATTTGCTTGGCAACAAGTAATTAATGATTTGAAAAGTATCCCCGCCACCAGCACAGCACATGAGGAAGCCAAAAAACTGTTAGTGGAATATCAACCAAAACTCATACTGGCACGCAACCGCGCTACCAGAGAAATAGCAGCAGCCTCCACTTTTCAACAAGCTACCAACTTTGCAAATCAAGCTAAAGCATTCGAGGCGAAAAATCAATGGACACAAGCAATAGCATCTTGGCAACAAGCTATACAGACGGCTAAACAGGTTTCTCAAGATAGTTCCATCTATAATCCAGCACAGTCACTCATTCAAACCTATTCTACTGGTTTAGGACAGACACTGGAAAAACAGCAACTCTTTGGTAACTTGGCACAAAGTCGCGTTGATTTAGGAAAAACCTGCTTTAATGTCATCCGGTTCTGCACTTTCACAATTGAAGAAAAACCACAAATGCGTATTGTTGTCCGGTTAACTCCAGAGTATGATCGCAAACTGCTAACTGCTGGTGCGGATATGCAGAATCACTTCCAAACTTTACAACAGGCTTTAGGAGTCATCAGTGAAAATGCCAACCTCCCTCTATTTCTCTACAATTCCCAAGGAGAAGAAAGGTATATGAGGAATCCGTAATAATTCATAATTGGTGATTGGTGACTGGGGAAGAAAATTTTAGATTTTAGATTGTAATTGACAAAAACAATCCAAAATCCAAAATCCAAAATCCAAAATCCAAAATTGAATTACCAATTACCCATCCCTAAAAACCCAAATAATTTTGCAATGCTTGACGCATTTCGGTTACAGGAATTTCTTCATTTTGTAACCAGATTTTTAATGCTGCTGCACCTTGTTGAACTAGCATTTCTAAACCATCAATGGCAATTGCACCTTGTTTTTCTGCTAGTTGTAAAAATTTGGTTGGTTTGGGGATGTAAATTAAATCATAAGCAATTGCACCTGAAGGTAGTTTAACCATTTCCTCTGCACTTAAAGGAGATTGATTAACATGAGGATACATCCCGATGGGAGTAGTATTTACTAACAAATTAGCTTGGGGAATTAAGTTTGGTAATTCTTCCCAAGTATGAACTTGAAAATTATCTGCAAAGGGTGAATTTTGCCAACTTTCATTAAATGCTTTTAATTTATATATATTCCTTCCTACTACATGAATTGCTGAGAAACCTAGTTGAATACAACCGGCAACAACCGCCCTTGCAGCGCCACCATTTCCTAAAATTACTGCGGTTTTCTGACTCCAATCTTGATGATAGGTGGTTTGTAAAGGTGCGATAAACCCTTCTACATCGGTATTTGTTCCTACCCAAATGTCACCTTGACGAGTGACGGTATTCACTGCACCTATAGCTTGAGCAATGGGGGAAATTTCTGATAATAAAGGTATTATTGCCTGTTTATGGGGAATTGTTACACTAAAACCGACAACACCAATAGCTGCAAAACCGGCGATCGCAATTTCTAAATTTTCTGGTGCAATAGGAAAAGGTAAATAAACATAATCTAATCCTAATTTACTCAAAGCTGCATTGTGCATCACTGGTGAAAGGGAATGTTCTACAGGATGGCCAATAACTCCCAAAAGTTTAGATTTTCCGGTTATTTGCTGACAATAATTATTTTCTTGTTTCTGATCTTGGTTATTCATAAACATCATGTTTTTTAAAAAACCTATTGCAATTATACTTGTTTTTGGTAACTTACCCAAAAAAATAACCCAGTTGCATTAAACAACCAGGCTAAATGCCAGATATTAAATGAGATGAAATGAGATTAAATGAGATTAAATTAATACATCAACCCAAACGACACTTCACACTTCCACTTGATCACTGATGATGAAATAGTCAATACAAAAGTAAGGGTAATTCATGAATTACCCCTACCCAAGAATCAGGTTTTGAGTTCAATCTTGCGTAAGTCAAGTCCTAAAATATTTTGACTCTTGTACGGGTTTAGCAGTGCTAAACCCCTACTGAATACTTACCTAAATCTTAATTTTCACCCAAGTTTATTTTCACAACTTTATTCTTTTCTTTTACCAATTTGGGTAAATTCAGATGCAAAATACCATTTTTATAATCGGCGGTAACTTTGGTATTTTGAATAGGTACAGGTAGAGGAATCACACGCTGAAATTGACCATAATAAAATTCACTTCTGGTTTTAGCTTGATCTTCTTCTTTGTGTTGAAACTTCCGTTCACCGCTAATAGAAACTGAATCTTCTGTAACTTGAATATCTAAGTCTTTAGCTTCCATACCAGGAACTTCTAACTTGAGAATTACTGCATCATCAGTTTCAATTATTTCCGCAGCAGGAATTTTCGGAACATTAGTTAACTCTTTCAAAGTATTAGGTATAAATCCTTCTACTAAAAGATTAACGCGACGTTCTAAGGTGTCGATTTCTTTCCAGGGATTGTAACGAATAACTGTCATATACTTTTACCTCTATATTGTTGGTTGTTTCTTCGTTTGAGTTGTTTTTATCAACTCTTTGATTATTATCTTAGTGAGGTTCAAAAATAATGTAAATTCGGTTTTTATCACTTATTAAATGATGATTACCGAACCGATATTTTCGATTATAAATATTTTCGGTTTATGCGAATATTTCTGGTTCGGTTTACACGACAAATATCAATTTAAAATTAACCAGATGGGTGACTCTGATCAAAAATTCACCTCAATACTTTTCCGTTAAGGTTTTCATCCCCCCAACCTCTCTTTCAAAGAATGCCTAAAAATCCGTTTGTTTCCCCTTTTTTCAGGGATATAATGGGGGATATCTAATATTTACAATACGTAAATCTCGTTAACCGAACCGTATTGCTGTGAGCTTCATTCGTTTATTGTTTAGTTATATAAAAATATATATAATTATGTTTATTTATATTTAATAATGAAAAAATTAACTGTAAATTATCATACCTGATATATTATACAAGTGCATACAATTTTATTGAATGATTACGAAATAAATCAAAAAACAAAACACATAAACAAATTTATACAATTTAACACCATGCTACCTATAATTACGGAATTTACTATTTTGACTTTAGTCATATTTTTTTCTCTTTCCCTGCGATACCTGATTGTATCTTTTTTACTATATTGGTTGCTGTGGATTCGCAGACCAAAGTCTTGGGAAAATCGTCGTCTTCAAGATATCAATAGACGTAAGAACAAAATCTCCACTGAAATTAAATGGTCAATTTTATCCTGTCTTATTTTTTCACCTCTAGTTGCTTTGACGATGAAAATAATAGAAACGGGACATACCAAAGTTTATTTTGATCCTCTAGAATATGGGTGGTTATATTTACCTTTAAGCTTGTTTATATATTTGTTTTTGCACGATACTTATTTTTATTGGACACATTTCTGGTTACATAAACCTAAAATGTATCGGCGGTTTCATAAGGTTCATCATGAATCTATTAACCCAACACCCTGGACTTCCTTTTGCTTTGATCCATTTGAGAGCATAATTCAAGCAATTATTATTCCCATTTTGCTTTTGATCATTCCCATTCACATTAGTATGGTAGTTTTGTTATTGATATTGATGACATTATTTGGCGTGATTAATCACACAGGTTATGAGGTTTACCCAAGTTCCTGGATGCTGGGTTTTTGGAATCAATATTGGATTACACCTACCCATCACACCTTGCATCATCACAAGTTTAATTGCAATTATGGTCTTTATTTTCGCTTTTGGGATAAGTTGATGAAAACAGATGTGATGAATAATTAGTATTATATATTATAATACGTAAAAACTGTAGAAATTTTTATTTTATACAGTAAAATGAAAATACATACATCAAAAAACACTTAACTTTAATTTAGATAATGCAGACAAATATAGCACCCTCTACAAATGCAATTTCTGGAAAATACTGGCAATGGCGAGGACACAATGTATACTATGTACAAGCGGGAGAAAAACAACCCCAGCGCCCCTCTTTGCTTTTAGTACATGGATTTGGTGCTTCTACTGATCACTGGCGTAAAAATCTTACCGGACTTTGTGCGGATTTTCAAGTATTTGCTATTGATCTTTTAGGGTTTGGACGTTCAGCAAAACCGAAATTACAGTATAGTGGGGATTTATGGCGTGAACAACTGGGAGATTTTATTAGTGAAGTTATTGGTGAAAAAACAGTTGTAGCGGGTAATTCTCTTGGTGGTTATGCTTGTTTATGTGTAGGTGCAAAATATCCTGATCTGGTAGCGGGGGTAGTATTACTTAATAGTGCGGGTCCATTTTCGCAAACGGAAGGGGAACAAGTACAAATGCAACCTGCACAAAATCCTGTACAGAAATTAATTGGTAACACTGTCAAATGGACTTTTAAACAAAAGTTATTTCAAGCTTTATTATTTCAATATGTGCGTCAACGTTGGGTAATTCGTCGTACTTTGGAAAAGGTTTATTTAGATAAAACTGCAATTACTGATCAATTAGTTGCAGAAATTCAACGTCCAGCTTTTGATCCAGGTGCTTTAGATGTTTTCGTCTCTGTTTTTAGCACTCCCCAAGGGGAAAAGGTTGATGTTTTACTCAAGCAATTAACTTGTTCTTTATTATTGTTATGGGGTGAAGCTGATCCCTGGATGAAAGCGCGGGAACGTTCCCAAAAGTTCCATGAATATTATCCGCAATTAACAGAATATTTTATCAATGCTGGTCATTGTCCCCATGATGAAGCACCTGATCAAATAAACCCTCTTTTCCGAGATTGGGTTTTATCTATTACTAATTGATAATTGACAATTGACAATTGATCCATTCAAGGTTTAAAGCTTCCCCTTTTTTATGGGGAAAAAGATAAAACCTTTGCATTTTTCCATTCAATCCTTTTCCTTCTAGAACACCGATTCATTAATCGTTAATTGTCAATTGTACATTGTCAATTGATAAAAACCTAAAAACCTGATCAGGGTTGATCAGGTTCTAGCGAATTGATTAGTTTCAAATTTTTGGGATTAAGTAAGTGATTGAAATTCAATAACTAGGGGTGGACAATCTTACAAGTTTAGCATTTTCCTGTTTTTCCGCTTAGGGATTTGGCGCGACTATCAACACAACAGTCGGAATGCCACTTTAATTTGTAAATACTAAAACTTGTTTGGGCGGGTGACGGGGGACACTTATGTCATTGCCCGATGGGGTTGGTTGTTCTTGTTCTGTGTCCTTTTGAACTTATGAATATAATCTAGCATTCTTTTTTTCTGATGCAATGACTTGTTTACGAAAGTTGATGTTTTGTTTCATTTAGCAATATTGGGAGTAGGTGACAGGTGACAGGTGACAGGTGACAGTGTAAGAGGGAATAGGGAAGGTTAATAAACCAATTACCAATTACCCATTACCAATTACCATTCCCACATAATTCCGGTATTGTCGAAATGGCTGGTGACAATGCGGCCAATATTGTCTATTTGGGCTATTTCTTCATGAGAAAGTTTTATTTCTGCGGCTTTGGCGTTATCTTGTGCTTGTTGAGGATATCTTGCACCTGCGATCGCATTACTTTGGGGTTGAGCAATTAACCAGGCTAATGCTAACTGCGCTAAACTACAATTATGTTTTTCGGCTATGGGTCTAAGTTGGTCTAATGCTTGTTGAGCGCGTTCAAAATTCTCTCCTTGAAATAACTTATTTTTCGCTCGGTTATCTTCTGGATCAAATTTATGTCCTGGGGTAAATTTACCAGTTAACAATCCTTGTGCTAAGGGTGAATAAGCCAAAATTGAAATATTATTTTCCACACAATAAGGCATGGCATCGGTTTCTACATTCCGCCAAAATAGAGAGTAAGCTGGTTGTAAACTATCAATTCTGCCATATTGGGCGGCTTGTGCTAGTTGTTCACGGGAAAAATTAGAAACACCGATGGCGCGAATTTTACCTTGTTCTTTTAAGTGATTTAAGGCACTCATGGTTTCCTCTATGGGAACGATTTCACTTTTAAAAGAACCAGATGGCCAATGAATTTGATAAAGGTCGATATAATCAGTTTGGAGATTTTTTAGAGAACGTTCACAAGCTTCTATCACTTGTGGATATTTGAGATGATTGGAAAAAACTTTAGTAGCATATTCCACGCGATCGCGTACATCGGACAAAGCTTGGGCTACAATCTGTTCAGAATGTCCATCACCATAAACTTCAGCAGTATCTATAGTTGTTATTCCCGCTTCATAAGCAGCGCGAATGGTTTTAATTGAATCTGCATCTTCTATTCCCACCCACATTCTCTTTCCTGCTTGCCAAGTTCCCATTAAAATGGGTGTAATTTTAACGGTGGATGTACCCAGTGTGCGTTTTTCCATAGTTTTGCTCTAATTTTGCTCTAATTTTGCTCTAATTTCTGACAAAAGCTAAGGTAATTAGGAAACCAATAAACTTTTAACCTATTCCCTGTAACCTGTCATCTGTCACCTGTCACCTAATAAAAGACGCTCATGGAACTGACTACCACTTTTCACGCTCTCAAAGAATGGTCTGTAGCCGTAAATGCTTTAGAAAGCGGACAAACAATTATGTTACTACGTAAAGGTGGCATTCATGAACGGGGAGGACGCTTTACTGTTGCCCATGAACGGGTTTTACTGCATCCTACTTACGAGCATCAACAATCTTTTATGCTCAAAGCTGAATATGCTGATTTGGTGTATCCCGTTACATCAGGATGGCATCCAGAAACAACTCGCATTGGTAGTTGGGCGGAAATTACGGATATTTTACCTGTAGCGGATGAGTCTATTGTGAGTAAATTATTGCCTTTTCATATTTGGAACGAGTATTTTATTAGCGATCGCCTGAAATGGAAACCACGTCAACCTTTATATATTCTGTTATTACGAACTTATAAACTACCCCAGGTGCAGTATATTCCTTATTTGCCTGAATATGGTGGTTGTAAATCTTGGATTGATTTAAATCAACAAGTGCAGTTAGAAGGTTCAAAAGCGGTTTTATCGGATGATGTTTATGGTAAGTTAGTTGAGACTATTCGTGGGATTATTGTCTGAATCAGGATATCCAGGATTATAGGATTTACAAGATAGGAGAGAAATTAAAAATTAAAAATCTGCGTTCATCTGCGTTTAATTAGATAATTTGTCTGAATCAGGATGTCCAGGATTTAAGGATTTACAGGATGCGGTTTTTTGGTGGGAGTTTTGATTTTGGGGATGTGGGGATTTTGAGGATTTTGGATTTTGTCTGAATCAGGATGTTCAGGATTTAAGGATTTACAGGATGTGGGTTTTTTGGTGGGAGTTTTGATTTTTAGGATGTGGGGATTTTGAGGATTTTGGATTTGGTCTGAATCAGGATGTCCAGGATTTAAGGATTTACAGGATGTGGTTTTTTGGTGGGAGTTTTGATTTTTGGGATGTGGGAATTTTGAGGATTTTGGATTATTGTCTGAATCAGGATGTTCAGGATTTAAGGATTTACAAGATAGGAGAGAAATTAAATTTGATTTTTGGGATGTGGGGATTTTGACAGGGGAAACGCATCTAAATCTTATTGACAAAATACCGTTTTAATGTATAGACCAATAAATCCCTATTTATCGTTTGATTGATTTTTTCAGGATCATGGTGATGGACTAAAATATTGTCAATAAGTGGTCGTTAATGCGAATATTTTGGTCGTTATTGAGATTGAATCGCCCTTATTGATAAGATGCGTTTCCCCTGGGGATTTTGAGGATTTTGAATTTTGTTAATTTTGTAAATTAAGCAAGATGTAATTTTACTAATTTATTAATTTTTATATTATATAAAATATAAATAATATATGATACAAATAAAAATCTTAAACACCAACAGACGACTAATAAATCACATCCTGAAAATCCTCAAATCCTGGACATCCTGATTCAGACAAATAAAAATCTTAAACACCAACAAACAACTAATAAATCACATCCTGAAAATCCTCAAATCCTGGACATCCTGATTCAGACAAATAAAAATCTTCAACACCAACAGACGACTAATAAATCACATCCTGAAAATCCTTAAATCCTGGACATCCTGATTCAGACAAACAAAAATCTTAAACACCAACAAAAAACTAATAAATCACATCCTGAAAATCCTCAAATCCTGGACATCCTGATTCAGACAAATAAAAATCTTAAACAATCAAAAATCATCAGTCAAAATTCTGGACATCCTGACTCCTTGAACTCCTGACTCCTAGTATACAATAAAAATAAATCAACCAGAGGTAATCTAAATGGCAACCCAACTTAGTGAACCAACAACTGCACCGAAAACAGTCAAACAACTGGTAATCTCTTGGGAAGCTTTACCCGATGATTTTCAGTTAGAGGATGAACCGGTGGAAAATACAGGACAACCGCTTTTAGCAGGTGCATTACGGGAAAGTTTAGAAATAGCAGGTTTTATCAAACCAGAAATGCTAATAGTTTCTAATTTTGGACTTTGTGCGACAGTTAATGGTGAAATTGTTGTTAAAGCACCAGATTGGTTATATATACCATCCGTGAAAGAAGTTTTGCCAGAACGCAGAAGTTATACATCATATTTAGAAGGTGAATTTCCCTTAATAGTCATGGAATTTCTATCTCATAATGATGGGGGAGAATATTCTGTGAAAAGGAGTTTTCCTCCAGGAAAATGGTTTTTTTATGAACAGGTTTTACAAGTTACTATTTACGTGATTTTTGAACCTAATGGGGGTTTATTAGAATTTTATGAGTTGAAAAATGACCGCTATCAATTGCAATTACCAGATGAAAATGGTCGTCATTGGATTGAAAACATGGGGTTATTTTTAGGAACTTGGCAAGGTGAAAAAGAAGGTAGAAACGGGTATTGGTTAAGGTGGTGGGATAAAGATGGTAATTTGTTACCTTGGGGTTTAGAACAAATTGCTAAAGAAAAAGAAGTTGCAGAACAAGAAAGACAACGTGCGGAACGAGAACGGGAACGTGCAGAACAAGAAAGACAACGTGCAGAACAAGAAAAACAAGAAAAGGAGAGATTAATAGCTTTTTTAGTTTCCCAAGGTATTGATCCGAATAATTTACCTACTTAAAGGTACAGTAAACCTTGGATAGATCCCGGACTTCTTAAAAAAGTCGGGGATGTGAATCTTATACATGAAATGTCATATTTTTTATCAAAGTTGCAATTTTACTAGCAATTCAATATAAAATCTAAGATTCAAAATCTAACTATCGCACCATGACAAATCTCACTCCTAATTCTAGTTTCAGTGTGACACTACGCTTACAAATTCCCAACCGGGTGGGGATGTTAGCATCTGTAACACAGGCGATCGCAACCAGTGGTGGTAATCTCGGACAAATAGATTTAATTGAACAAACCCGCCAAGAGTCTATCCGTGATATTACTGTAGATGCAGCAAGTACAGAACAAGCGGAAACTATTGTTCAAGCGGTAAAAGAGCTAATTGATATTAAAGTCATAGATGTTTATGATCGGACTTTTAATTTACATCGTGGCGGGAAAATCAGTATTGCGAGTAGGATTCCTTTAAAAAGTGTTTCTGATTTAGCAATGGCCTACACTCCAGGAGTAGGAAGAATTTGTAAAGCGATCGCCCAAAACCCAGAAGAAGTTTATCACCTCACCATTAAACAAAACACCGTCGCCATTGTCACCGATGGTAGCGCGGTTTTAGGTTTAGGAAACTTAGGACCAGCAGCAGCTTTACCCGTGATGGAAGGTAAAGCCATGTTATTTAAAGAATTTGCAGGTATAGATGCTTTCCCCATCTGTTTGGATACTCAAGATACAGAAGAAATTGTCAAAGCAGTCAAAAATATCGCCCCTGTATTCGGTGGTGTGAACCTCGAAGATATAGCAGCACCTCGTTGTTTTGAAATCGAAAAAAGACTACAAGCAGAATTAGATATACCCATTTTTCATGATGATCAAAATGGTACTGCAATTGTCACTTTAGCTGCTTTACTGAATGCGTTAAAATTAGTCAATAAATCAATTGCAGATATCCGCATTGTCATTAATGGTGCTGGTGCTGCGGGGATCGCAGTTGCCCGCTTACTGAGAAAAGCCGGTGCAGAACAAATTTGGATGTGTGATTCTAAAGGCATTATCTCTATTAATCGCACAGATTTGAACGAAGAAAAAAGGGAATTTGCTGTTAAAGCACAAGGAACTTTAGCAGGTGCTACCCAAGGAGCAGATGTATTTATTGGGTTGAGTGGACCTGGAGTTTTAACACCAGAAATGGTACAAGGTATGACAAAGGATGCAATTGTGTTTGCAATGGCCAATCCCATTCCCGAAATTCAACCAGAATTAGTACCTAAAAATGTTACAGTCATGGCCACTGGCCGTAGTGACTACCCCAATCAAATTAATAACGTTCTCGCTTTTCCTGGGGTATTTCGTGGGGCGTTAGATTGTCGAGCGAAAACAATTACAACTAATATGTGTTTAGAAGCTGCCAATGCGATCGCCTCTTTAGTCAAACCTTCTGATTTAAATCGGGAGCATATCATTCCTTCTGTATTTGATGAGCGTGTTTCCTCTGCTGTTGCTGCTGCTGTCAAACAAGCTGCACGGGAAGAAGGTATTGCTCAAGGTTAATATAGGTAGAATCTTAGAGGTAAAGCAAAAGCTCATTGGTGTCAACTTAACCGAAAAATACCTAATCTCTTAGCTTCCACACCCGCCATGAAATTCATTTCATGGCTAATAGCTAAAGTTTACTAAAGTAAACTATAGGACTATGATTTGATTTCTGAAAAAAAACTCAGTACATCTTGATTCCTTCTTTACTGTTCCCTGTTACAGCGATTTTCAGGTAAATGAACCACATTTTTTAATCTCACGCAAAGACGCAAAGGCGCAAAGGAAGAAAGGAAGATAACAAGAAGGATGTGGTACAAATACATGAAAATTGCTGTAAGGTTGAGCTACTTATTCCTGACTAACAAACTCCAAATATCCCTTAATCAACTCCTCCACAGCTACATCATAAAACTGCTTACCATGTTCAGGAGTCGCTAAATCAGGATTTGAACCCATGCGCCCATCAGGATAACGTAACCGGAAATCAGCAGCACCATAAATTTTATGTCCACCGGCAACTTCTGGAGACAAAGGAGCTTTTTTAATAGCTTCAGGATAGACATATTGAGTAACAGCAACTTCACTAGGGGTAGCATGAGAACCTTCTTGATCCCCATACAATTCTTTCGCTAGTTTATATACAGAACTGCACATAAACCAATTAGCAATTTGACATTGGACTTTTTGGTAGTTTTGAATTTGTAAATCTTCTAAATGTGCATATGTTTCAGAAAAAGCAGCTTTTAAATTAGCAATATTTCCACCATGTCCATTAATAAAATAAAACTTCGTAAAACCAGCTTTTGCTAAACAAGTGATGTAATCTTTAATCACTAAAATTAAAGTGCTAGGACGTAAACTAATTGTACCGGGAAAAGCAGTGTGATGTAATGCCATACCGACATTAATTGTTGGTGCAACCATCGCTGATGTTGCTTTACCGACACCATGAGATATAGTCTCGGCACAAATCGCATCAGTTCCGATTAAACCCGTTGGTCCATGTTGTTCAGTTGAACCAATGGGAATAATAATTCCCTGAGATTGTTGTAAATAAGTTTCAACTTCTGACCAGGTGCTGAGATGTAATAACATTTTGTGTAAATCTTATGTAAATAGGAAAATATAATTATATATCAGTTATTCCTGATTGATGAATATTTTTACAAATGATTTTTAAGCTTTAACTTTTAACTGGTAATTGTAATTGTAATTGTAATTGTAATTATTTGGGAGTCGCAACAAGTGATGAAAATATTGAACAATTGACAACTTGAATTTACAATTTGCAAATTATTGCAACTGGAGTTAATCAAACTCGTTGCGAATCTCCAGACAAGACTTACTCCAAGTAAATGATGAAATGTTTCTTTTGTAAATCGTCAACTATACCAGAAGACAAAGATCATAAATCTTGACTCTTGGTGCAGAAGTGCCGAATTAATTAAAGGAATAATGTTTTTTTACGTCTTTGATAATTTCCCATGTACAAGACATCCCAGCAGGAAAAGTTACTAAATCTCCCTTACCCATTTGCACTGGTTGTCCGCCATCAGGGGTAACAACTACATCGCCTTCTAAAAAGTAACAAGTTTCTTCAGAATCATAAGTCCAAGGAAATTTGGAAACTTCTTTTTGCCAAATTGCCCATTTGTATACACCTAACTGATTGAGGCTCTCTTGACTCGGTTGATGCTCGATCCTAATTTCCATTTGTTGTTGTATCTAGGGTGATTTAGCAGTAGGATTGAATATCCTCGCCACATTCATCTACTAAATAACACAATGCGCGAAAACGCAAGCCTACAAATTGTTCGTATAGGGGATTGAGTTTGCACATAGGGGGAATGTGGGCAATTTTGCGACCGAAAAATATAATATCACGTTCAAAGGGACATTGAGCAGGAATCAGTTTAGCGATCAATTTAGCTAGTTGACGATTGTGAAATTCGATTTCATCTAACCATTGACGTATTGGTTGTAGTAAATCAGACTTATGACTTGTTTGTTGGGTTGCTTCGATCTGGCTAATCAAGTTAGGGAAAATGATAGATTGAGAATTTGTGGTGATCATAGTTCTACATCCTGTTGTCTTCTAATTGATAAACTTGATAAACTTCTGCCATTTTGGCTGATGACCATGCAAAATCTTACAGAAATCTGCGTTGCCTTAGTAATTCTAGATCAAAAAATTGCAATTGGAATATCTTACAAGTAATGGGCAGATAAATTCCTTAATTAATTGCTATTTAAACTCACGGTGTGTTGAATAACTGTCCCGTTAAATACAAAATAGCAAAGAAATAATAAAAATGGTATTACCTTAACTTATTAATTACTGATATCGAATATTGTGATCCCATATATCAATCCCAAAAGCTTGGTGGGAAAACTATACAGTGTTGCAAATTGTCACTGTTCTCATCAAAATATAGGTTGAGTGTTGCTATAACGAGCGTCTATCAATATTCAGCAATGACCTTAACAGATTTTAAATCAAATTCTAGCCTAAAAATGTTATATATGTTACATGAGTCAACCTAGATATTATCTAACTAGTAGCAAGAAATTCTTTGATAAGAACAAACTAACAGACTGGTAAAATTAGTTTATAAAACACAAAATATGTTATAATAAGTGTAAAAATTTAGCTATTAGTAATCTGTAAATGGCGTAGCAATTTATTGATTGCTGAATAATTACTATAAATCGTAAGTATTCAGCCGTCAGCAGTCAGCTAATGCCTAATGACACGCTATGCTAAAAGCTTTAAAGATTGAAATACAAGGAAAGGTAAAAAATTAGCCTTGTCCTGACTCCTGACTCCTGACTCCTGAATTATTACTATAAATCAACTAACTTTTTGATGTTGACAAGCTTTGCAAAATATAACTAGATAACTCAAAAAATCCTGCTCCTTCAGCCGCATTAGTTACATAAGTAGGTTGATACTGTAACTGATTGGCATATTTTATCACATTTGCCACACCTACAGAAATAGGAAAATAACGACTATCAAATAAACTTTCATCATTGGGACTATCACCTACAGTAACAACTTGTTCTAGTGAATATTCTGAGAAGTATTCGCGTAGCACTTGTAACAGTCCCACAGATTTATTTTGTGCTTGTGGTTTAATGTGACATTGGACATTACTATAAGTAAATCCCCAACCCTCAAGTTGACAAAACTTACTGAGATATTGCAATTCATTTAATGTCAAATCAGCAACATCAAATGTCCAATCAGTGACACGAAACCGATTGTCAGCAGATTCCTGAATTTGCGGAAATTGACTTTGTAATTTGGTAAAAGTTGTAGCTAAGTCCTGACGATGTTGAGCTAAATCAGGAATAGGTGTTAAAGTTAGTGGTTCTAATGTAAGAGATGAATAGAACAAACCCCCATTTTCTGCTAAAGCACCCGCAACTGGCATCAAACTACTGAGTCCACTGACCCAACCTGCTGAACGACCAGTGACAATCAATACCTTAACTCCTGTGGCTGCTAAATTCTCCAAAGCTTGCAACATTGAGGAGGTGAATTTTCCCTCTTGAGTCAAAGTTCCATCCATATCTGTGGCTACAAGACGTATATTCTTCCACTCATGAGAATTGCTAATGTGTCTGTACATAGAAAAATGACAATCAAGGAATATGATGTAAAAAAAGATTGATAATACAGTAAAGTGATACCAAATATTTGGGCATCCTAAACATTATCAGTAAAATATTTTAATTTGCTAACCATGCTCAGTACCATCTTTCTAGCCCAGTCTTCAAAAGCTAAAACTACAAAGGCAATTCAACAAGTACCAGCCAATGAGTCTCCAACATCACCCTTATTCATGTATGCCAGTGGAGGACTGCTGTTAGGACTAATAGGTTTGATTATTTATGGCAAAGTTTTAGTCCATAAATATGAAAAAAGCGTCAAATTTGAAAAATTTCGCACGCGAGAACTCGAAAAAAAATTAAAGTTGGCGCTGGAAACCATTCGCAACATGGAAACCAACCCGGATTTAGTCCACTCGCGGGACTTTAACCTTGATTATCTGCGAATGCGGATGTCAGAGGAAGTATTTCATTTTGCGATTGTTAATCAAATTAAAATCAAAATCAAAGATAAAATTTCTTTAGCACTGCGCCCAGGCCAGTCTCAACAGGGACAAGTAGGAGTTGCCAGCAGCACTGGTAGACAGATAGACGAGCTTTTTGATGTTGAGTATGAAACTGGTGTACCACCTAATATTGTCAAGCGAGTATTGTTTAGGATTCAAATTCGGTTAATGAAGTTACCAACACAGGCAACTTCTACGACTATTAGCCAAATTATGGACTGTATAGAAACTTATCTGAGTCCTAGAGATGATGACGACTCATGGCAGCCAACGATTCAGGGTAGGATTGTCTATATGCACTGGGATCAAAAGGCTAAACCCACTCCTTTGCTGGTTTTGGAACAGTCAAATGAAGGGGTAAATGTTACTTTCCGTACTACTCGCCAACCAAATGTTGCTGCACCTTCAGAGGGTCCAACAGGAAAGGCTAATGTTCCTCCACCACCAAAAAAAATAACTGGAAAAGCTAAGGCTTGACTCAGTAAACAGTTTAGTTAGTGAGACTCTGAAACTTGCTGGCCTACCTTGTGGCTGATAGGTATATTTTGAGCATCACGAGTTAACAAACCATCTTCCATTTCCACGATGCGATCAGCTATATCTAAGATGCGGTTATCATGGGTAACTAATAAAATTGCCGTTCCTTGTTCTTTAGCTAGACGCTGCATGATTTCTACCACATCACGTCCTGATTGTTTATCTAATGCTGCCGTTGGTTCATCTGCTAAAACTAATGGAGGTTGATTGACTAAGGCGCGGGCGATCGCTATCCTTTGTTTTTGCCCACCAGATAAATTGTCTGGGTAGTAATTCATCCTTTCAGCTAACCCCACTGCCCCCAACATAGCTTCTGATTTTTTAATAGCTTGGGATTGAGAAATACTCCCGTTTAATTCCACTGCCATTTGTACATTTTGTCTAGCAGTTAAAAAACCGAGTAAGTTGTGAGCTTGGAAAATATAACCTATATTACGCCGACTCTGTACCAATCGACTTTGACTAGAACCAAATAGTTCCTTACCTAAAAATTTCAGGCTTCCTTCTTGTACAGACCGCAACCCACCAATCAAGCTCAGTAATGTGGTTTTACCTGAACCTGATGGACCAGTCATAATGACAATTTCTCCCGGATATATTTCTAGGTTAATATCAAATAAAATTTGTTTTCTCAGCGCCCCTCGACCATAATAATGGTTGATATTTTTAATGGCAATTACTGGTTCTGAAGTGTTCATCATAGGTGATTGGTGATTAATAATTGACAATTGATAATTGATAATTGACAATTTTTTCATTCCAGGGTTGAAACTTATCCTTTCAAGGAGAAAGAAACAAAAAATTTCCTCATGCCTTAGAAAATATCAGCAGGATCGGCAGAACGTAATTTTCTCATGGCTATTACACCAGAAATAAAACACATTAAAATAGTTAATATTAGTACCATAATAGCCCGATAAGAACTCATAAAAACTGGTAAAAGTGTAGCATCTCTAGCAACTTTGTAGAGAAACAAAGCACAAGCAAATCCAGGAATGTATCCTAACACTGCTAACATAAAAGCTTCTTGCAGAATGACAGTTAATAAATAATTTTGTGTATAACCTATGGCTTTGAGAGTAGCATATTCAGATAAATGATCTGTTACTTCTGTATACAAAATCTGATAAACAATTACAGTTCCCACAATAAAACCCATAATTGTCCCTAAAGTGAAAATAAAACCAATCGCGGTACTCGTTGCCCAGTAGTTTCTTTCAAAATCAATAAATTCTTGTTTGGTGAAAACATTCACATCTGTAGGTAAATAAGTCCGCAAATATGCAGCCACTTGGTTGACATCTGAACCGGGTTTTAATCTAATTAACCCGATATCAATTAATCCTCTTTGGCGATTATTAAATATCCGCAAAAAGTTGACATCACTGGTAATTAAATTGCCATCTGCGCCAAAGGATGCTCCTAAAGTAAATAATCCTGCTACTTTAATTCGTCGTCTTCTCACTTCTGCTGTGACATTTTTTCCCTGTTCAAAATTACTAGCAATAGGTCCATATTCTACCCTAGAAGAACGGTCAAATAATACCACATCTGGCATTTCCAATTTATTGATATTTTCTTCTACTCCGGGTAAATCAAAAACATTAAATTCTGGGTTGAAGGCAAAAGTTAGGATACTGCGAGGGCGACCAGTAATAGGATTTTTCCAAGTGGTATAGTCTAAATAGATCGGATGCACTGATTCCACTGCTGGCAGATCTAAAGCTTTATATAATCTCCTTTGGGAAAAAGGTTTCATTGCTAATACAGCATTAGATTGATTGTTAATTACAACAATATCACCCTTTAAACTGCTGTGCATTCTGACGTTACTGTAATATAGTGCATCCCGAAAACCTAGCTGCATAAACATCAAAATATCAGCAAAGGCAATACCTGATAAAGCCACAGCTAGGCGAGTTTTTTCTCTTGTCAGTTGTAGCCAAGATAGAGGTATTTTTTTAGTCATTTAATTTTGGATTGGAGATGTTGGATTTGGGATTAATTAAATGAATCAATTCCAGGTATTATGGGAATATCCCAAATGTGGAAGTTGATTTTTATCTAATAACAGAAAATTATCCCAGGCTGAATTTGATTGAACCGCAAAGACGAGACAGTGCGTTGGGCGGCTCTGCCGACTTGTAGTAACTGGCGTGCAAAGGACACAAAGGTAAGAGAGTTTTAGAGAGTTTTTGGTGTGGCTGTGTTGATTTTTTCTTTTATGGGGATGCTCCCGGTTTTATTACTGTCAATTTATCGCAGATTGCAGATCAATGAGGTACAGAATTTAAATTTAAACCTATATACTTTCGCTAGTTTTACTCCTGACTCCTGATGTAATTTCAAGTTAGTTGGTTTTGCTAATGTTATCAGTGTTAATTTCCACAATCACTTTAGCGTTAGTTAAACCAGAAATTCGTTGACTATCTGCGGGAGAAAGAGCAATTTTGACTTCTACGACTCTGGCATCAATATCTGCGGCTGGATCTGTATTCAGTACATCTTTTTTACCGATTTTTCTGCCAATTTCTGTGATATTGCCTTTGATTTGCCCGCTAAATGCGCCGTTATCACTGGTGATAGTCGCAGTTTGACCAACACGAACTTTACCAATACTATCTTCGGGAATTTCAGCAATGACAAACATTTGATCGGTTTGTCCAATTTCTGCAATGCCATTTGTACTCATGACTTCCCCGGATTTGGTGTGAACTTTTAAAATTTCTCCAGGGGTTGGGGCTTTGACATAACTTAGTTGCAGTTCTGCTTGGGCTTTTCTGACAAAGGCGATCGCATTACTAATTTGAGCTTGTGCCATTTGTACGTCAGTAGGACGCACATCTAATAACCTGCTTAATCTCGCTCTTTCTTCGTCAATTTGCTTTTGTAATGTGGACACAGTTTTGTCGCGGGTGGCCGTAGCCTCGATCAGTTGCTGCTGTAAAGTAGCGATAGTTTGGATTTGAGTAGCTCTAGCTTCAGCAATTTGTTGTTGTAGTGTTCCTAGTGCTTGTCTTAAACTAGCTTGAGTTTCCCGCAGTTGCTGAGTAGCGGTGACAGCACTCAAACGTCTTCTATCCCGTTCTTGCTGGGAAATAGCCCCCTGTTGATATAAAAACTCATAGCGTCCGGCATCAACTTGAGCATTGCGTTGTTCGGCTTGTATCCGGTTAATTGTGGCTCTTAAACTATCTCTTTGTCCACTGAGTTCGGCTTCTAGACGTTTAATTGTGGCAGTTTGGGCGATTTTTTCCCCACTTAACTCGGCAGCGATGCGGGCAATAGTCGCTTGTTGGGCTTGTTTTTCTCCTTCTAGCTGTGCTTGTAAACGAGAAATGACCGCTGTTTGAGCTTGAATATCTCTTGGTGAAGCAGCTTTTACTTGGGCTAAATTAGCACGAGATTCTTGTAGTCTGGCTTTTGCTTCTTCGACTGCTGCCATGTTGGTGTCGCGGCTGTCTAAAATGGCAATAACTTGACCTTGCTGTACTTTTTGTCCTTCTTTTACCAATAGTTGTTGTACTCGTGAACCTGCTGATAGTCCTGAGTTGGGAGCAGCTATTTTAATTACTTCTCCTCGCGGTTCTAATCTGCCCACAGCATTAATACTACTGGGAGTTGGGGCTATGGATACGGAGGAAGTTAGTTTTTTTAATTGTTCAATTCTGGCTGTACCTAGAATACCAGCGGCGATCGCTACTGGTAAGGCTATAGCAACTTTCAACCAAACTTGAGATTTTTCTAGTGCCGATTCTGTTAACTTTGGCTTTTCAGTCACCCTTGACATGGTATGTTGCCCTTTTATCTAATTTGTGATTTGTGAAAGTAAAAAAGCAAATTAGCCTCAGTTGATTTGGTAAAATATAAGTTGTGATTGCACAAAAAATTACAGGAATTCGCAGTGTTTAATTCACCACATTCAGCACCCAGATAAGCAAATATTAAGCAAATATTTTTTATTGCTGATGATTTATCCCAGCAATATGGAATAAATGCGCTAATAATAATCACGCAAAACTAAATTAAGAATTGATATTAGAAGTCGGGGATCTGGGTATGAAGAAGTGTTACATACCCCTATATCAAATAGAAAATTCCTAATATCAAGGTTTTCTTAACTGAATTGTTAACAACTGAATTGTTAACCTGTGAACCAATTTATTTGTTTACATCTAACAAAACAACAAATATTTTTGGTAATTTCCTGATAATATATGATGCGCTACTTTTATTTCTACCGATTTTAAACTCCCGTTTAACTCTAGTTAAATAAATTCTACATTTATTAGTGATGAAAAAACGTAACGAAGCTTACAGATAGGGAGTCTTAAAAATTTTTCAATTAAGGATTCATCTGTCAGCAGTCAATGATCCGCAAGAACCTGAAAACAATCAATCATAGTCAGTAAATTGCTCTGATTAACACTGGTGTAATTTAACAAAACTCTGTATCCTTGTTATACTGTTTCTTGATGAGTCTGCGCTAAATTATCTGACCTCTTTCTTTGTGTTCTTTGCACGCCAGTTGCTACAAGTCGGCAGAGCCGCCCAACGCACTGGCTCGTCTTTGCGGTTCAATCATATCAAGCGAGGGGTAATTTTCTATTGTTTAAATAAGAATAAACTTAAAATAAACTGACACATTTGGGATGCTCCCTGCTCTTACTGCTATGGAATGATAACTAATAACTGATTACTGATTACTGATAGCTGAATACTGACTTATTGTGGTAAATCAAATAATACCGTAGTCATGTAATTTTCTGCCCAATCTTCACCAAAAGCTTTTTCTAGAACTCGTCGGGTTTTATCATTTTGTTGTTGTTTTGTACAATAATTATGTTGTCCGGCAATAATTGATGCTACTTTTTCTGGTGCTACGGGATTAGATGCGATCGCTTGACTACAATGAATATCTAAAAAGTCTTTTACTCTTGCCAAAAATAAGGTTTCTTCTTCTAAAGAACTGGGACGAATAAACAAACAAAAGTCAGAAAAGATATTTCCCCAATCTGGTAACTCACGGGATTGGGAAAAGTTAATTGTTGTTAACTGGCTGAGTTGAGAATTATAACCTTCTGGTAAAATACGTTCTAAGTTGACTGGAGAAAGGTCAGCGATCGCTGCACTAATTTGACCTCTACCTCCAACTAAATCACAACCAAACATAGGTATATCATATTCAGTTCTGGGAAACATCACACAATGCAAAATATCTAACATATTTCCCACTCTTGCTAGTTCCAAGTGCATTTTACGAAAGTGGGTACTTTGATAACAACGATTTTCTATAATTAGTTTTTCGCCTTCTAGTCTACCTTCTACATATCCTAATTCCGCTGGTAAATGATAGGGTGATAAGTCTAGGTATTTATGCCAAGCTGCTTCAATTGTATCAGCTAGTTTACAAATCAAGGGATGTTGTTGTTCACGTAGGGATGGGGTAGAAATGAAAGACATATTTTTTATGTAAACGATGTAATTTATAATTTAGTTTACTATTAGTGAGTACATTGTATTGTACTATTATATTAAGAATTATAAAAATATAATCAATTACACTATATATAACATTTTGCTGATTTTAATTAACGTTTATTTTCGGGAGGATATTATGCAAGAATCTGTAGTGTATCAAAAAATAGTTAGAGAAGGTTTAGAACAGGGAAGAAGATCAGAAGTGAAGTTAATTATGCGTCAGCTTCAGCGTCATTTAGGAAAAATAGGTACAGAAATTCAAAATCAAATTGCAGATTTATCATTTACACAGTTAGAAGATTTAGGAGAAGCTTTATTAGACTTTAAAACTGAAACTGATTTAAGAAACTGGTTAAGTGAAAATTGCGATTAAGGGAAGGAGTCAGAATATTTGATAAATATCTGGATTTTGAAAGTACAGGAATGAGCTAAATTGGGGAGAATAATCACTTAAATTAGGGAGAATCCCAAATGTGTAAGTTTATTTAAGGAATGAGGCTAAGACATGAAATGAACGAACCACGAAGGGACGAAGGACACGAAGGAAAGAAAGTTTTAGAGAGATTTTGCACTGGACAAGTTGATTTTTTCAAAATTGCAATGCTCTCCTTAATTATTGCCAAAAATCTGTAACTTCATAACCTAATTCTGCTAACATTTGTCTTAGTAATGGTAAACTCAAACCAATTACATTACTATGACAACCTGCGATTTTTTCCACAAATAAACTACCAAAACCTTCTAAAGCAAAAGCACCGGCACATTTAAGGGGTTCACCTGTTTTGACATAAGCTGCAATGGCGCGATCGCTCATTTTCCCAAAATAAACTCTAGTAATTTGACATTTAACAACAGTGCGATTTTGGGTATTATCAATTAAAACATGACCAGTATACAAATCACCAAAATTACCTTGCATTAAATTCCAACGAGCGATCGCCACTTCTGCATTTTCTGGTTTACCATAAATCTGTCCATCAATAGCTAAAACCGAATCACAACCCATCACCAAAGCTGATGGAAACTGAGGTGCAATAGTTTCTGCTTTACACTTAGCTAAAATTTCTACTAATGCTTTTGGTTCACTAATTTGAATTTGCGACTCATCAAAATCACTAGCTTTAACAATAGGTTCAATACCCACAGTTTGCAACAAATGACGACGCGCAGGAGAAGCAGAAGCAAGTATAAATTGAGGAATATTCATAGGTAATTGGTAATTGGTAATTGGTAATTGGTAATTGGTAATTGGGTATTAGATTTTAAATTTTGGACTTTGGATTTTACTTACTTCATTTCCATCTAAAATCTAAAATCTAAAATCTAAAATAGATCATCCCAATCACATAAAATTAATAGACACTAAAAGAACTAACAACTTCATCAATGGTACGTTGCAGTTTTTTCCAACGTCTTTCAGGTACAGAAGCGTTAAAAGTAAACAACTTACCACGACTCACAGCAACACTAGCTATATTGTGGCGTTTTTCACGGTTAGGAAGTTGAACTTCATACTCTAGAAAATAGTATGTTTTACCATCAGTTTCTTTTTGAGCAACATTAACTAACTCTGCGGAACGTCCAGAACCTTCAGGAGCAAGAGCAGCTTTTCCTAATTTATATCCTACTTCGGTAGGTGTTCCCAATTCAGTTAAACTTTTACCTTCAGGAACAGGACTAATCACCACAGAGACATTTTCTGATACTTCGATTAAATCATGAAATACCACATCAGGACCGTCGGTAACTTTAACTTGCAACCAACCATTAGGATATAAAAACTGATAACCATCAGCAGTATCTACAAAGCTTTTGAGTCCAGAAGCAGCAGCGACATCAGGGTTACTGAGGCTGATACTGAACACTAAAACCAACATTAACGCAATTCGTTTCCACATTAGATTAAAATTCCTTTCGGATAGCAGCAATATAAGACAAGGATGATTGCAAGTCTTTATTTTCTCATTAATTGGTACGTTCAGCTAAAGACGATTTTACAACTTCACCGGATTGAACTGCACGCTTCTAGGGTTTTCGGTAGTTCAGCCATATTGAAAAATTTGATACACTGTGCAAAATACCCACCTGAGAATTAATTCTCAGGCTAATAGCAAAATTCGTCTAAAGACGACTATAAAAAGCTTTTAGTCTATTTTAGGACAATTGAACTATTAGCCCTAAATTTCATTTCTGGGTAGGTTAGCTAATTTGTGATCTAAATTGGTGATTTTTGCTGCTTGATAGGGAATACTAGAATAAATATTCCTTGTTAGATAAAGGGGAATTTTGACAAATGGACTGGATAACTATACTCAAAGCACAACAGACTGATTTTATTGCCAGAATTAAATCAGGTGACTTACTCCATTGTGAGAAGGAAGGCCAGCATAGTGAGTTGACGGTTATCTCTGGAGAGAGGTTAAAGCAATTACGGGATTTTTGCTGGGAGATGGCTAATAAATTTAAGCAACAATACGACGTTAAGAACATCTTCTTCAATAATATGAAGGGAAAGCTGGGTGAGGAAGTTTTTAAAATCCGTTTAGGTGATTTTGTAACTGAAGTTGATTATGAAAAATACAGTGGTGGAGATGGAAAGGTTGATTTTACTTTAACTTCTGATTCATCAACTGGTATTCAGGTTAAAACCCGTTATGGAAATTATGATCAAGTTCAATGGAAAATTGATAAAGAAGAAATTGAAAAAAATTCTGTTTTAGTTTGTGTTTTATGTCAAGAAGAATTTAGTGACATTGAAAAAGAGTATCGTTTTATTATGGCTGGGTTTTTACCAACCAATATGATTCAATCTGCTTTTAATGAAGCTATAGTAGGAATAGATGAATTACTTTATCCTGGTGGTTTGCGTGGTTATTTAGATAGTTTAGTATCTTATGATGCTGACAAATATATCAACTTAGGTGATGAGTGTCTTTTTGATAAAAAAGACTATAAAGGTGCTATTTTAAATTATTGTCATGCTTTACAATTAAGGGCAAATGAGGCAATTACTTATTATAAAAGTGATGCAATTATTTATTACAAAAGGGGAATTGCTTTCTCTCTATTAGGATATTATCAGAACGCTATTGATGATTGCACTCAAGCTATAAAAATTGATGCTCATTATGGTCATTACTGTTGTCGTGGGTCTGCACGCCATAGTTTAGGAGACAACCAGGGTGCAATTGATGATTACACTAAAGCTATAAAAATTAATGCCAATAATGCCATTGCATACAATGATCGGGGGCTTGCTCACTATGATTTAGGAGATAATCAGAGTGCAATTAATGATTTCACTCAAGCTATAAAAATTAATCCCAATTATGCCATTGCCTACAACAATCGGGGAAATGCTCACTGTAATTTAGGAGATAATCAGAGTGCAATTAATGATTTCACTCAAGCTATAAAAATTAATCCCAATTATGCCATTGCCTACAACAATCGGGGAAATGCTCACTCTGAATTAGGAGACAACCAGAGAGCAATTGATGATTTTACTCAAGCTATAAAAATTAATCCCAATTATGCCATCGTCTACAATGATCGGGGGTTTGCTCACTATACTTTAGGAGATAATCAGAGTGCAATTAATGATTACACTCAAGCTATTAATTTATATCCAGAATTTGCTATTGCTTACTATAATCGGGGGGTTGCTCACTATAATTTAGGAGATAATCAGAGTGCAATTGATGATTTCACTCAAGCTATAAAAATTAATCCAACAGACAACGCTTATTTTTGGCGGGGTAATATGTATTTTGAGATTGGAGCTAATCAATTAGCTATTCATGACTATACACAATCAATAAAAATTAATCCAACAGACGAAGCTTATTTTAATCGTGGATTTATACTCTATCATACCCAAGAAATACAAAAATCAATTGAAGATTTTACTCAAGCGATCACTATTAATAATAATAAAACCTCAGCTTATTTTTGGCTGGGTATTGCTCGTTATGATAGAAGATTAGATAAAGAAGCAATGATAGACTTCTCTACAGTTGTAAAATTAGATCCTAATCATGCACCAGCATATCTGAGGAGAGGGATGATGTTTAATGAAATAGAAGAATATCAGAAAGCTATTGATGATTTTAATAGTGCGATTAGAATTAATCCTTATTTCGCTGAAGCATATCAAAGTTTGGGTTGTACTTACTATACCATAGGACATCCACCCTATGCAATTAGCAATTTACAAAAATCGGCTAATTTATATCAAAAACAAGGTAGGGATAAAAAGTTTCAAGAAGTAAAGGATATTTTGAGAGAAATTCACAGATCGCAACATTTAATGTAATTAACAATAACAATTATTAGTTCACAGTTTCTTTATTTCCATTATTTCATAAAAAATCCTGTAAATCCTCAAATCCTGGACATCCTGATTCTGACAAAAAATATCATATAATAGAGAATAAATATTTACCTCAATTAACTATGCAAACCACAGAATCACCCTTACAATTGCGGCTGTGGACTGTTGATGAATACCACAGAATGGCTGAAGCAGGAATATTTGAGCCGAGTGAACGGGTAGAATTATTAGAGGGGAAAATAATTTGGATGGTTGCTAAAGGAACAGCCCACCGTTCAGCAGTGGGAAGAACAGATAAATTACTGCAAAATCGTTTAGAAAATCAGGCTTGGATAGCAATTCAAGACCCTGTAAAATTAAATGAAAGGTCTGAACCAGAACCAGATGTTGCTGTAGTCAAAATAGATCCTTTAGACTATGCAGATCATCATCCTACACCAGATGAAATTTATTTCATTATTGAAGTTGCAGATAGCAGTTTAAAACTAGATACAGAAATCAAAGCTAAAGCTTATTCTCAAGCAGGAATTAAAGATTATTGGGTGTTAGATGTAGTCAAACGCGAATTAATTGTATTTAGAAATCCCACACCAGAAGGTTATCAAAATCAAGAAATTCTCACAGAACATCAAAAAATATCTCCTTTAGATTTTCCTGATTTAGAAATTATTGTTTCTGAAATGCTACCAGTTGTCTAAATACTCTTTTATCGCTGCAAAATTACCTCTCTTCTTCTCTTCTTCCTTCGTGTTCTTCGTATCTACCCTTCGGGAAGTGCTTCGCACAACGTGGTTCATTCTTTTAGTAGAATGTAGGGAGACAAACATCCTGTAAATCCTTAAATCCTGGACATCCTGATTCAGACAAATCAAATATCAGGTTCTACACCCAGAATGTAGGTGATCGTGTAATTCACAAAAAATTTGGTACTGGTGAAATAACTCATGTTTTTGGATCAGAAAACAAAGTATCTTTAGCAATTATGTTCAATGAATTAGGTCAAAAGATAATTGATCCAAGAGTTTCTCAATTAACAAAAATAGATTAAATAAATCTAGAAATTCGTTTTAGATTATGATAAAATGAATATCAATAGCCACTCCTTATAACTAAATACAACTATGAACACCGAATTAGTCAAAAAATTAGTAGAAATTATTCATTGTTTATCCCCAGAAGAAAAACAATTGTTAGAAACAGAATTGCAAATCAAACCAGATTGGAATATTATCAAACAAAGTATCCTCAAAAGAGGAGAAATACTGAACCAAAGACTAAAAAATCAATCTTTACAAGATATAGTTACCAATATTATCTCAGAAATGAGAGAAGAAAGAAGTGAACAGTTAATTAATTCTTTTATCCACCATGAATAATTTAATTTGTGTAGATGCCAGCTTTACCATTAACTTAATAAATAGTAAATCTATGGATTCACCATTTATCCAACTATGGGAAAATTGGCAAAATAACTCTGCGACTATTATTGCACCAACATTATTTTATTATGAAATTACCAATGCTTTACATCGCATGAATCAAGCGAATTTATTGACTATAGAAGAAACAGAAAAAGCTTTAGAAGATGCGTTAAATTTAGGAATAGTTCTTTATGGAAACTCGCAAATTTCTCAACTTCATCAAATGGCAAGCAATATAGCAAAAACACTTAAATTATCTGCTGCTTATGATGCTCATTATCTAGCATTATCGAAACTATTGAATGCTGAATTTTACACCGCAGATAAACGTTGTACCTCTAAAGAACCAGGTACGGTGATATCTATACCGGTTAATTCCTGATAAACAGCTTGGGGAATCAAAATTTTGTTGTATAGTTTTTGCAGTAAGTCTAATTGACCAATAGCGGCTAGATTGGTAATCACAGAAGTATCACTAATAATTATCACAATCTGCCTAACTCCCGTAAATTTTTTAAATCGAGTTCAAAATCTTCAATTTCATAAAAATAAAGAGGTATTTGACGTTCTTTAAGTAACTGACAAAAATGTATTTTATCCATTTGTGCTAACTTACTAGCTTGTCCTATTGCCAGTTTTCCAGACTGAAATAATAACAAGGCAATTTCTTGTTTAAACTGGGTTTCGTTCATTCCACAGGCATTTAAAGTTTCATCTGATATGGTGACGCTCATAGTAGCTATGATTGATTTTGGTTGTTAATTTTATGAAAATTATAGCTTATTTATTATAAACTATTTTCTCATTTCACTCATTGTCTGATAGCGTAGCTTGACCTAGCGTCTATAAGTTTATACCTCACCTTGTAAGCTGTTGTGCATTTAATTTGTATAAGTCTAGCGGGCATCTTGCCCACACCACAAGACTTCACTATCTGAAAATTATACAATTTAGCTGCTTGACAGCTTATTTAACTGAATATATATAGTATTATATTTCATTTTATAATAATTGATGCAACCTATTTATAAAAGTTCATCAATAGGTAAAACAGCTTTGCATTGGGATTGAGTTCACTAGCAGAAAGTAGTTTTTATTGATTATTTTAAATGAATATCCTAGTAAATTAAAGCTAAAGCTTATTCTCAGGCAGGAATTAAAGGATATAATAAAAAATCCTGTAAATCCTTAAATCCTGTACTTCGACTTCGCTCAGTAACCAGACATCCTGATTCAGACAAGAAATTCTAACAATCAACCTCTTACCAATTCCACATTTACCAACCTCTGTAAAACCTGTTTTAAAACCATCGCAGTCCAATCAATATCCGCTTCCGTTGTCTGTTTTCCTAATGTTAACCTAATTCCCCCCAAAGCAGCTTTTTGAGAATATCCCATTGCTAATAAAATCGGACTAGGATTTA
Source organism: Sphaerospermopsis sp. LEGE 08334 (assembly GCF_015207205.1). NCBI lineage: Bacteria > Bacillati > Cyanobacteriota > Cyanophyceae > Nostocales > Aphanizomenonaceae > Sphaerospermopsis > Sphaerospermopsis sp. LEGE 08334. Next base: position 46,763 of record NZ_JADEXH010000034.1, read on the forward strand.
ATTTACCACTATTACAAGCAGCACCCGCACTAATACCAATTCCTGCTAAATTTAACTGACGAACTAAAGTTTTACCACTGATTTTTTCCCCATCTGCATATTCTAAACAAAAACTCAGATGATGGGGTAAACGATGAATCATATCACCAGTAGGAATTAAACCGGGGACATTTTCTAATAAAGAAAATAGGCGATCGCGCAATTTTATTAATCTGATTCTTTCCCCTTCCAACTCTTTTCCCGCTAACTCCGCAGCAACCCCAAAACCTGCAATAGCGGGAGTTGCTTGTGTACCAGAACGCAATTTTTTCTCTTGTCCACCACCACCCAAAAGTGGTATTAACTCCACCCCTGGACGCACATATAAAGCACCAGCACCCAAAGGACCATATAATTTATGACTAGAAATACTCAATAAATCAACAGGTAAAGTATTCACATCTATCGCTAAACGTCCGGCAATTTGTACTGCATCTGTGTGAAACAAAACGCCATTTAATTGAGCAATTTTTCCTAATTCTATAATCGGTTGAACCGTCCCCACTTCGCTTTGTCCATAAATCACAGATACCAAAACTGTGTTATTTCTTAAAGCTGCTTTTAAATCTTCAGGATTAACTCTACCTTTACCATCTACAACCAACCGGGTAACATCCCAACCCCAACTTTCTAACATTCGCACCGGTTCAGAAATAGCAGAATGTTCCACACTAGAAATAATAATATGTTGCGGTACAGAATAACATCGAGCCACACCCATAATCGCTAAATTATCTGCTTCCGTTCCCCCAGAAGTAAAAATAATTGATTCAGGAATAGCATTGATTAAACCTGCAACTTGCATCCGGGCAGTTTCCAAAATTAAAGCTGCACGATTGCCCCATTCATGTAAACTAGAAGGATTACCCCACTGTTGAGTTAAAACTGATTGCATAACAGCGATCGCCTCAGGACGAGTAGGAGTAGTAGCACTGTAATCTAGATAAATTTGCATAAAATCAATAATTTTGCTAATTTAGCACCTATTATGGGCAATAATAAATTATTAGGAGTCAGGAGTCAGAATTTTTCACTTGATCAGAACTCACGAAAAATTCCTCTCTAACCTCTTTACTTTGCGTCCTTTGCGTCCTTTGCGGTTCGTTCCTCCATAACTTGTACATAACTCCTAACTTCCCTAACTATCCCTTATTTATTTGTATCAGATTCTCATGTCTATTTTGCCCCATCTGAAATTTTCATCTTATATATTTTTATTTTTATTTACCCTCACCAGTTGTCAAAAAGTCACATCTTCAAATCAAAGGTTAGCACCATTACCCCAAGATCCATTAATTCAAGTTTACTTCAATCATTCCCAAGCTTCAGAATATCAAGAAACCTACCGACAACAAACCCGTCTAGGAGATGACTTAGAAAAACAGATTCTTGATGTTATTTCCCAAGCCCAATCTACCATAGATATAGCAATCCAAGAATTACGTTTACCAAAAATTGCCCAAGCATTAGCAGAAAAACAAAAATCCGGTGTTAAAGTTCGGTTAATTTTAGATAATAATTATTCTCGTCCTTGGAGTAGTTTAACAGATGCAGAAGTTCAAAAACTAGAACCAAGAGAAAAAGCAAGATACAACGAATTGAGAAAATTTGTTGATATCAACCAAGACAATCAAATCACACCAGAGGAAATAAGTCAACGTGATGCTTTAGTCATTATCCAAAATAGCAAAATTCCCTGGATAGATGACACCGCAGATAATTCTGCTGGTAGTGGTTTAATGCACCATAAATTTATCGTTGTTGATAATCGTTTTGTGATGATTACTTCTGCCAATTTTACTTTAAGTGATACATCAGGAGATATTAGCAATTCTAGCAGCTTAGGTAATGCCAATAACTTATTAAAAATTGACAGTCCAGAATTAGCAAACTTATTTACAGAAGAATTTAATATTATGTGGGGTGATGGACCAGGAGGAAAACCAGATAGTAAATTTGGACTGCAAAAACCAATACGTCAACCCCAAAAAATCACCTTAGTTAATAATCAAATTACCGTCAACTTTTCCCCCATTTCCCCTACTCAACCTTGGAATAATTCTAGTAATGGTTTAATTTCAGAAACACTAGATAAATCAACTAAAAATATAGATATGGCATTATTTGTATTTTCCGAGCAAAGAATTGCCAATATCCTGGAAAATCGCCATAATCAAAATGTAGGAATTAGAGCATTAATTGAACCACAATTTGCCTATCGTTACTACAGTGAAGCTTTAGATATGATGGGTTTAGCTTTAAGTGAAAATTGTAAATATGAAGTTGATAACCGTCCTTGGAAAAATCCCATTACTACCGTTGGAGTTCCCACATTAGCAACAGGTGATTTTTTACATCATAAATTTGCCGTTATTGATAACCAAACAGTAATTACAGGTTCTCATAATTGGTCAAAAGCAGCAAATCATAATAATGATGAAACTTTATTAATTATTGAAAATCCTCAAGTAGCTGCACATTTTCAGCGTGAATTTGACCGTCTTTATACTACCATAAAACCAGGATTACCGTCAAGAATAAAATCAAAAATTGATGAGCAAATACAACAATGTCCGCAAATAAAAACTCAATCATCTATTCCCGATTTTAATAATCAAAAAATTAATCTCAACACAGCAACACAAGCAGAATTAGAAACTCTGCCAGGAGTAGGTGAAAAGTTAGCACAAAGGATCATAATTGCCCGTCAACAGCAAAAATTTACATCTTTACAAGACTTAGAAAAAATACCGGGAATTAGTAACAAAACTATTGAAAGATGGGATGGAAAAGTAACTTTGTAAACATTTAATAATTGATTATTACTACAGTATATTCTCGATTAATAAAGTACAAACATTAATAATAATTTTTGTGGTTTGGCCATAGTTCGACATAGTTCGACTGCGCTCACTAACCGCTCATTACAAGTCTTGTCCGCCCTTGTGTACCTCATTTTAAACATGAAAAAACATCCGAAAATCCTGTACTTTTCAGACCATTATCCCTTATAATAATACTTGTGGGGTGGGCATACTTCGACATAATTCGACTGCGCTCACTAACCGCTCATTACAAGTCTTTCCCGCCCTTGTGAACAAACGAAACCAAGAGCATTTCTAGAAATACCACCTATGCTAGTTATCAAAGACGAAATAAAAATTCGTCCTATGAAAAATCATAAACATGACTATTTATTAATGGAAAAATGGCGCACAGATGAAAAAGTATTAGAATTCTATGGGGGAAGAGATGAACCTTATGATTTTGCCAAAGTTGTCAAAACCTATAAACCCAGAATATTAGGAAAAGAACCGCTTATTCCCTGTATTTTCTCATATCAAAATATAGACATTGGTTATTTACAATATTATGAAATGAATAAATTACCAGAACATATCAGAGAAATGTATTCTTTAGAATATACAAATAATGTCTATGGGATTGACTTATTTATTGGTGAAACCCAATATTGGAATCAGGGAATTGGGACAAAAGTGTTATCTTTAGCGATAGAATATATATTTAACACCCTGCAAGCGTTGACAATAGTAATTGATCCTAACGTCAAAAATCATCGTGCTATTCGCTGCTATGAAAAATGTGGGTTTGTGAAAATTAAGCTGTTACCATGTCATGATCTACACGAAGGTAAATATCAGGATTGTTGGCTAATGGCAAGAGAAAGTAATATAGCAGGTGACAGGTGACAGGTGACAGTGTGAAAAGTCTTTTACCTTATGGCTTTTGATATAAATTGCGTATCTGATTCAAGTCCATATCACAATAAATCATTACACTAAGAATAACACTAAAAATAAATCAACCTGCTAGAATTTAGCCTTTGAGCAAAACCATGACACAAACAACTACAAAAACAACTACAAAAATCTGTATACTAGGTGGAGGCTTTGGTGGTCTCTACACCGCCTTACGTTTAAGCCAGTTACCGTGGGAAAATACACCCAAACCTGAGATCATCTTAGTAGATCAGAGCGATCGCTTTATTTTCTCGCCCCTACTTTACGAACTCCTCACCGGCGAACTACAAACCTGGGAAATAGCTCCACCATACCAAGAACTGCTACAAGGTACAGGAGTACGTTTTCATCAAGCCACCGTCTCAGAAATCGACACCGACAAACAACAGGTACAATTGCAAGATGGGCAAAAAATCGACTACGATCGCCTAGTATTAGCATTAGGCGGCGAAACACCCCTAGATTTAGTACCCGGTGCAGTAAACAATGCTTACCCCTTCCGTACCATAACGGATGCTTATCACCTAGAAGAACGCCTGAGAATTTTAGAAGCATCAAATCCTGAAAAAATTCGTGTTGCCATAGTTGGCGGTGGTTACAGTGGCGTAGAATTAGCTTGTAAACTAGCAGATAGACTAGGAGAAAAAGGCAGATTTCGCCTGATTGAAATCGGTGATCAAATTTTAAGAAATTCCCCAGAATTTAACCGCGAAGCCGCCAAAAAAGCCTTAGATGCTAGATGCGTGTTTATAGATTTAGAAACCAAAGTATTATCAATAGGAGAAAATACCATTTCCCTGGAGTATAAAAATCAAACAGATGAAATTCCTGTAGATTTGGTAATTTGGACAGTAGGTACAAGAGTTTCCCCAGTAGTAAAAAATCTACCCCTCAAGCAAAACCAACGCGGACAAATTACCACTACAACCACATTACAAGTCTTAGAACATCCCGAAATTTTCGCTTTAGGAGACTTAGCAGACTGTAAAGATGCAGAAGAAAAACAAGTACCTGCAACCGCCCAAGTAGCATTTCAACAAGCAGATTATACAGCATGGAACATTTGGGCATCTTTAACAAATCGTCCTTTACTTCCCTTCCGCTATCAACAACTAGGGGAAATGATGGCCTTGGGAATAGACAACGCCACCCTCACAGGTTTAGGTGTGAAACTAGATGGTTCTTTAGCATATATCGCCCGTCGGTTAGCTTATTTATACAGATTACCAACCTTAGAACATCAGTTAAAAGTCGGGTTTAATTGGTTAGTTAGTCCGATCATTAAAACACTTTCTCAGTAAAATAGGTAATCGGTGATTGGTGATTGGTGATTGGTGATTGGTAAGAATAAACTCTTCCCTTTTGCCTCTTGCCTTCTTACTGTCACCTGTCACCTGTCACCTGTCACCTGAACTTCTTATGAAAAAACCAAAAGTTATTTTTTTAGATGCTGTAGGTACACTATTTGGTGTTAAAGGTAGTGTAGGGGCAATTTATAGTCAAATAGCCCAGGAATTTGGCGTTACAGTTGCCCCAGAAATTTTAAATAAAGAATTTTTTAAAAGCTTTAAAGCAGCACCACCATCAATATTTCTTGATCCAGATATTAAAGATATCCCCCAACGAGAATTTGACTGGTGGCGGATCATCGCCCTCAATACCTTTGAAGGTGCAGGGGTACTCAGGGAATTTTCTGATTTTTCAGCTTTTTTTAGCGAACTTTATATACACTTTGGTACTGCTGAACCTTGGTTTGTTTATCCAGATGTACCCCTAGCTTTAGTAAACTGGCGACGGTTGGGAGTTGACTTGGGTGTTTTATCTAACTTTGATTCTCGGTTATACTCAGTATTACAAAGCTTAGGACTCAGAGACTATTTTAAATCTATTACCATTTCTACCCAAGTCCGTACAGCTAAACCAGATCCGGAAATTTTTAACATAGCTTTGCAAAGTCATAACTGTTCACCAGAAGAAGCATGGCACATTGGCGACAGCATTACAGATGACTATCATGGCGCTAGAAAGGCTGGTTTAAGGGGTATTTGGATTAACCGCCAGTAAAATTATTAAATAACTCACCAAATTTACCAGTATCACATTAACTTTAAACATAGTTAATATTACTGTAATAGATCAGTTATTTATAGGTTAGCTTGTGATATATACAACTTCAGGTTATGTAAAAATAAAGTAATTTTTTTACTAATTTTATCTATATTTGCCAATATACTAGTAAAAAAAATACATTTTTTACATAATTATTAGTAAATTAACCCCCTTAAACTAATGACCAGAACTTTATCGCAAATTTGGCAACAATTGCAACAATCTTTTTCAGTACAAGCTAGTCTGAATACCACAGCAGATACAGGTAAAGCAATTTTAGCAGCGACACAAAGTATTGACCAACAAAATATCAGTTTAGAAGTCATCAAACCTGTACTAGAAAACTCATCTTCATTATTAGATGTGCTATGTTTACCGTTAGCAGAGATAGTAGGTAAAGAGTTATCTTATGTATCTCTTGGTGTTAACTTGTTAAAGTTATACGCTGATATAACTCAAGAATCTCCTGCTTTAGAAGACTTTGTATTAATAGTTAGCCAAGCTGCTTATTTACAAAGCATCAGAGATATTTTGGCTTTATACCCATCCATAAATTGGGATACTCACCTAGATAACCTGGAAGAATTTAAAACAAAATTGCAGATTATTAATGATATTGAATTTGATAAAGAAACTGCTAAAAATACAATTTCCTGTTTTCATGAATCAGAGTTAGCAGCAGCATTTAATCAAATATTATCAGCTAGATTAGTAACCCCAAACATCACAAAGTTTTTAGTCAATCTTCTGACAAAAAGAATTGCTTTTAATACTCACCGCTATATTATTAATTCCTTGATAGATGTAGGTGATCACATCCCAGCTTTAATTACAAATTCCTGTGTAAACTTGCAGCAAGAGCAACAAATAATTACAGGTATTGACGAATATTTGAAAGAACATATTGCAACACAGCCATTAGCAAAAGTATTTGATCAAAGCTACTCTTGGAAAGATATTTATATTCCTCTCACAGTCCAACCTTGCGGTCAAAAAGTCAATGCCTTAGATAATGCCTTAGATGTAGAAACATGGGCAAAAGGAGTTATCCTCAATCAACAAAAATTAGAACAAGTAATGTTGATAGAAAGTCAACCAGGAAGGGGTAAAAGTGTTTTTTGTCAGATGTTTGCTGACTGGGTACGGCAACATTTACATCCTTTATGGACACCAATTTTAATTCGTCTAAAAGATATTGATGCTGTTTCCTCTGCTTTTTCTTTAGAGAAAACTTTGCAAGCAGAATTAAAAGTTAGTTGCCATCAAACTAACGAGACTAAAGAGAATTTATTGTATAATAAAAATACGCGATTTATATTTATTTTGGATAGTTTTGATGATTTGCACATTGATATTGATTTAGAGGAATTTATTCAACAAGTAGCCGCATTTCAAAAGAAATGTAAAAATCAAGTTGAAATGGGGCATCGTTTATTAATTACTGGCAGAATAAACATTTTACAATATATTCCTAATTTACCCCATAATTTAGAGCGAGTAGAAATCCTAGAAATGGATATAAAACTCCAAGAAAAATGGTTAAACAAATGGGCTTTATTGCCAGAAAACAACGGGAGAAAAATAGATTTAGCGGATTTTTTATCTAGTAAAAAATGTCCATCAACCATTAAAAAATTAGCATTTGAACCACTTTATCTGCATTTATTAGCCTTGATGTATCGAGATGAAACCTTCGCATTTAATGAATTAGAACAAGCTAATAAAAAAACTGCGAAAGTCGTCATTTTGCAAGAGTTTTTCAATTGGTTAATAGCCAAACAACAACTCACTTTAGATGATAGCGAAGTTAATAATCAAGAACATCAAAATTACCAATCATACCTACAAAATCTTCTCACAGAAACTGCTGTTGCTGTTGTCCAGTCTGGCGGTGTATTTGGTTCTATGTCAATGATCAAATCCCGGTTACAAGAACCACAAATAGATATTCCCGCAACCTTAAATCAGTTCTACTTTATTCCTGCTCAAAAACAAGAAGACAATATTGAATGTTATCAGAAAACTTTTAGTGAATTTTTGTTTGCTGAAAAGTTAACCAAATCGCTACAATATTGGTCAAGATTTAATCTTGATGATCAAGAGCAAATTCAAGAAATGAACTGGCAAATTTATGATTTGCTAGGATTTGGGAAAATTACCCCAGAAATAGTTGAATATGTAATTGGGTTACTCACACAAGTTCCCGATTTATATTGGATTAATCTATTTAAGGTGTTAGAGAACTTTTACAATAACTGGTGTCAAGGAAAATTCATTGATACCCCAGAAGAAACTTTAGCCCAAACCAAGCTGAGACAATTACAACAATACAGCGAAAATGACAGGATTGAAAATTTAGGTCAACGCCAAATAGATATCTATGCAGGTTTGAATGTAATGATTTTGCTGTTAGAAATACAGCGATATGCCCAAGAACATGATGTATTAAAAGAATACATAATTTTCTATCCATCAGGAGAAACCCAAGGAGATAATTTAACATCAGATTTGCAGCGACTGATTAACTACTGTAATTGCTTGCGGGGAGATAGTTTTAAAAGTATAGTGGGACAATTTTTCAGTGCGACACATCTTAGAGCTACTTATCTCTTTCAAACAGACCTGAGTGGCACAGACTTGAGTCAAGCAGACCTCAGCCGTGCAGAACTTAGCCGCAGCTATTTATTGCAAACAAACCTCAGTCATGCCTACTTGATAGGAGCTAAACTTATTCAAGCAGACTTGCGTGGCGCTAACCTCAGCGGTGCTAATCTGATTCGTACTGATCTTAGAGGTGCAGATTTAAGTAATGCTAACCTGCAAGATGCAGACTTGAGCCGAGTAGACCTAAGTGGTGCTAATTTGAGAGGTGCTAACCTTAGCGGTGCATACCTGATTGGTGCTAACTTTGGTGATGAATTGTTTGGTTATATCCGCTGGGATAAAAATACTAACTGGGAAGATGTGGACGGACTAGAAGCAGCTAAAAATCTGCCACCGACTTTAAAACAGCACTTAAAAATGGGTTAAACCTGAAAATAGCTGTAAATAGTTTCCTAGAATCAACAGGAATATTAAGATAAGACGCTAGGGATATTCTGTATAGACCGATATATACCAGGAGTCAGGAGTAAAACCCTATTAGAGTGAGAGTTTCATGATTCATTGATGTCCTAACTACTCTGTCTACGGCTATATTTGAAAATCTATCCCGTCATCCACTGTTTGCTGTTGAATTTATGAAGTCTTATTTAGCCGCCGCTATTCAAATGACCAGTGTGCCTGATCTAGAGAAAAATTTGGCACAAGCAGAAGAATTTATTGATCTAGCTGTCCGTCAGGGTGCTGAGTTGGTAGGTTTGCCAGAGAATTTCTCTTTTATGGGGGAAGAAAAGGATAAACTTGCCCAAGCAGATGTCATTTCTCAAGAAACAGAAACATTTCTCTTGAAAATGGCGCAACGCTTTCAAGTTACTATCCTGGGCGGCGGCTTTCCTGTACCTGTAAATAGCACGGGTAAAGTTTACAATACGGCTTTACTTATTGATCCTAATGGTCAAGAACTTGCTCGCTACCACAAGGCACATTTATTTGATGTCAATGTCCCTGATGGTAATACCTATCAAGAATCTAGCACCGTTATGGCTGGTAAGGAATTACCCCCAATCTATTTTTCGGAAAACTTGGGTAATATTGGACTTTCTATTTGTTATGATGTCCGCTTTCCAGAATTATATCGGCATTTAGCAGATAAGGAAGTCGATGTTGTGTTTGTTCCTGCGGCTTTCACAGCTTTTACAGGGAAAGACCACTGGCAAGTATTATTACAAGCCAGGGCAATTGAAAATACTTGTTATGTCATTGCACCTGCTCAAACTGGTACTAACTATGCCCGTCGTCAAACCCACGGACACGCCATGATTATTGATCCTTGGGGTGTAATTTTAGCTGATGCGGGGGATAAACCAGGAGTGGCGATCGCCGAAATTAAACCCACCAGATTAGAACAAGTGCGCCGTCAAATGCCATCTTTACAGCATCGAGTCTTTTAGCAAATTAGATCCCCGACTTCTCAAAGAAGTTGGGTATCTATGATCATAAAAAACCGGGAAACATAAACGCCCCCGGTTTATTTATATATGGGTATAGCCTAGCTAGAACCTATTGATTGCTGAGAAAAATTCAAAAAATTAGAAATTAAACTTTCGCAGCAGCTTTCATTACTAATTCGCCTTTAGCGTATTTAGCAGCAAACTCTTCTAAAGAAACTTGTTTGATCTTGCTTGCATTACCAGCAGTACCAAACTGTTGATAACGGTCAGCACAAACTTTTTGCATATACTTAATCGAAGGCTTCAAGAAATGACGAGGATCAAATTCCTTGGGACCTTTAGCCAAAGCTTCACGTACAGCCGCAGTGATAGCCAAACGGTTATCAGTGTCAATATTTACCTTACGAACACCACTCTTGATACCTTTTTGGATTTCTTCAACAGGTACACCGTAGGTTTCAGGAATAGCACCACCAAACTCGTTGATCAATGCAATTAAATCTTCAGGTACAGAAGAAGAACCGTGCATTACCAAGTGGGTGTTAGGTAAGCGGCGGTGAATTTCTTCAATGCGGCTGATCGCTAAAATTTCACCAGTGGGTTTACGGGTAAATTTATAAGCACCGTGGCTAGTACCGATAGCAACAGCCAAAGCGTCTACTTGGGTAGCTTCTACAAACTCAACTGCTTGATCAGGATCGGTTAACAATTGAGAATGATCCAGAGTACCTTCAAAACCGTGGCCATCTTCAGCTTCACCAGCACCGGTTTCCAAAGAACCTAAACAACCTAACTCGCCTTCTACGCTCACACCCAAAGAGTGAGCAACATTGACAACTTCTTTGGTGACAGCAACGTTATATTCAAAGCTGGCAGGAGTCTTAGCATCAGCTTCTAAAGAACCATCCATCATCACGCTGGTGAAGTTGTTCTTGATAGCTGAATAGCAGGTAGAAGGAGCATTACCATGATCTTGGTGCATGACAATGGGAATATGAGGATAGGTTTCTACCGCAGCCAAAATCAGGTGGCGCAGAAAGTTTTCACCAGCGTAGTTACGAGCGCCGCGAGAAGCTTGTAAAATTACAGGGCTATCTGTTTCATCGGCAGCTTTCATGATTGCTTGAATCTGCTCTAAGTTGTTAACGTTAAACGCAGGGATCCCGTAACCGTTTTCAGCAGCGTGATCCAAAAGTAGCCGCATAGGTACAAGCGCCATAGATAGTCCTCCTAATGTGTTTGTCAGCTAATCAGTTTTAGACAGGCGTAATGTTTACGCTAATCTTAAGAGTTTTTTCAACTTATAGGAAATTATATCTAGTATGGGGTGTTTATGTTGAAAAAGTTTGCAGTCTTACTCTATCAAGGTAATATATAGTTTCCATGTACTGTTGTCATGTTAGCTACTGTCAACAGTGTTAGTTTGGTAAGCTAGGTAACTGTGATTGGTGATTGGTGACTGGGTAATCAATTTTATTTTTCCCTATTTTCCGTCCTGTTCCCTGTTCCCTGTTGCCTTTTTACTGTCACCTGTCACCTGTCACCTGTCACCTCTTCTTCATGACTAATGCCAAAATTACGATCGCATAAGGTAACATCAACAAAAATTGATAGGGAATATTTGCACCCAAGGCTTGTATTCTCATGGATATCAAGCTTTGGATCGGGTTCAATCTAGTGAAAATCAAGTAAACTTAACTAAATTGTTGTGCATAAAACCGCGCATATCTTCCTTCTAATGTTAACAATTCTTCATGATTTCCTGATTCGACAATTTGCCCTTTTTCTAACACTAATATGCGATCGCATTTTCTCACTGTTGATAATCTATGGGCAATAATTAACACCGTGCGATTTGACATTAATCTTTCTAAAGCCTCCTGTACTAAGGCTTCTGACTCGGAATCTAAGGCTGATGTCGCTTCATCCAGTATCAAAATTTGCGGATTTAAGAGTACAGCACGGGCGATCGCTATTCTCTGTCTTTGTCCTCCTGATAAGTTTACACCTCTTTCACCTACCCAAGTTTGATAACCTTCGGGTAGTTGCATAATAAATTGATGAGCATTAGCGATTTTTGCCGCTTCTTCTACTGCTTTCATCTCAAATGTTTCTTGTCCAAAAGCGATATTTTGGGCGATAGTTCCTGAAAACATAATTGTTTCTTGGGGAACTATACCAATTTGTTTTCTTAAACTATTTAATGTCACATCTTTAATATTGACATCATCTATAAAAATATCTCCAGATTCAGGATCATAAAACCTTGGTAATAAATTCACAAACGTAGTTTTACCAGCACCGGAAGCACCAACCAAAGCAATAGCTTCTCCAGGATTGATTAATAAACTAATATTATTTAATACCAGTTCACCGGGTTTATAAGAGAAACTTACATCACGATATTCAACTTTACCATTCACATCAGGAAGGGTAATAGAAATTGGGTTTTCTAATACTGTGGGTTGAATAGCTAATAACTCAAAAACCCGATCAACAGAAGCCTCACCTTGTTTAAATTCATTATAATTATTGGTAGTATGACCGATAGGATCAATTAGCAAAGCTGCTGCTGCTAAATAACTGAAAAATTCACCTACCGTTAAATTATTTTGGGAAATTTGCCAAGCTCCCACCATCAACAAAGATAAAGCACTCACAGCTTCTAAAAAACCCACAATGGGAATTTGAATTGCTTTTAATCTTTCGGCGGAATATTTAGCTTTTAAAGTTCTTTCTGCTTCATGACTAAATCTATTAATTTCGTAAGTTTCTGCTGCAAAAGCTTGGATTAAACGAATCCCACTAAAAACTTCTGTTAAAATAGCTGATAAATCAGAAATACGGTTTTGACTTTTGAGAGAAAATTTGCGTAAACGTTCCCCAAACCAACCAATTAAAACTCCCATAATTGGCGCTACAATTACCGTAGCTAGGGTAAGTTGCCAATTCAAATAAATCATGTAAATGGGAATGGCAATTAGTTGTAAAACACAGGGAACAAAATCATGAAACACCTTATTTACAACTTCGCCAACCCTGTCTACATCTTCTGTTAACCTATAAGATAAATCACCAGCTTTGGCAGTTTCAAAATAACTGAGATTGAGTTTTTGTAAGTGTGAGTAAACCTGTTGACGGAGATAAAAAGCAACCCTTAAAGCTGCTTTAGCCATGTATAAATCTTGAACAGATTGAAAAAAACCCCGCACAAGAAATACTACAGCACAAACACCCGTTAATTGAGCGATCGCCACTACATTACCCTGTCCAAAGGGAACTGCTAATTTACCTGCAAGATTAATCAGTGTTAAAGTCGCTAAAACATAGCCTATAATACCCACAAATCCCTTAGCAATAATTTCCCATTGCTTGCGGATATAGGGTAAAAGTAACCAATAATTAGAACGATTTTTCATTAGTCATTAGTTATTAGTTATTAGTCATTAGTAAACATCTTTTCCTCCCCAACTTCCCCAACTTCCCCAACTTCCCCTGCTTACTGTCACCTGTCACCTGTCACCTGTCACCTATCACCTGTCACCTGTCACCTGTCACCTGTCACCTACCTAACCAAGCTTTAATTACATCCAATAAACTAGAACCACCCCAAACCAAAGCCAGTAAAATAGAAGTAGTTAAAATTCCCCCCATCAAACACAGAACCAAACCACCTAAACTAATAGCACCATCATCCTCAGACAAACCAAAAGCAGTAACAAAAATGCCCATAGCTGGTAAAGTATTAGTACCAGGGATGGGAATCATCATAGAAATAGCCATGAGAGAGATCGCCACTCCAATAGTTACTCTACCTGGTAATGTGGTACAAATATAAGAAAGACGAGGACGAGCGATCGCTTCAATTCTTCGCAACCAAGGCAGTCCCGCTTTCAGAAACCCCTGAACCGTAGAAAGTTGAATTTGATGGTTTAGCATTTTAGGAGGTAGCCAAGGAGTTTTAGCACCTGCAACCAACTGTACCGCCAAAATAAAAATTAGAATACCAAAAGGAACAGAGTAACCAGGTGCGGGAACGGGTAAAGCAGAAGGTAAAGACAGAATAACCAGCAAAAACCCAAAAATTCTTTCCCCAGCTAATAACAAAATATCTGCCAAAGTTACTTTTTCAGGACGTTCTTCTTCAAAAAAATAGCGTTGTAATTCGTTAGACAGTTTAGCCATAAGAGCTTTTATAGTTCCTCAGGAAGAGATTTTAACCTTTATTGACCCTATTTTCTTTGATAAAATGCAAATTGCCATCAAACAACGTGCATAAAATCAGACTCATACTAAAAGGGGAGCATCCCAAATGTGTAATTTGATTTTTTGGTAATCTTTGAATTGCTACAAAGTCCTAATATGAATGAACCGCAAAGAACGCAAAGGACACAAAGGGAAGAGAGTTTAAGAGAGTTTTTGGTGTTGCTGCGGTTATTTTTTCAAAATTGGGATGCTCCCCCCTAAAATTGGGATCTAACATCTTAACCTTATGCAATCAGCAAAATTAAAAAACAGTATGAAGTTGAGATAAAGTTATCTTACAGCAGTTTTCATGTATTTGTACCACATCCTTCTTGTTATCTTCCTTTCTTCCTTTGCGCCTTTGCGTCTTTGCGTGAGATTAAAAAATGTGGTTCATTTACCTGAAAATCGCTGTAAATGCAGTGGGTAAGAAGTTAAACAAAAAAAAATGCAAAGATACCTGAAAGTAATCAGACTTTTTTGGAGCGCAGCCATTTCGGCAGAGATGGAGTATCGTCTCAACTTCATCATAGCTACCTTGAGCAGCTTAGGCAATCTTGCGGGTAGTATTTTTGGCTTATTCTTATTTTATCGCACAGGTTACACCTTTCCGGGCTGGTCCTGGGATGCAGCTTTAATAGTTTTAGGAATTTTCACCCTCCTGCAAGGTTTTTCAGCTACATTCCTCGCTCCCAACCTCAACCGCATAGTTCGTCATGTGCAAGAAGGGACATTAGACTTTGTATTATTAAAACCCATCCGCAGTCAATTTTGGCTTTCAACTCACACCCTATCACCCTGGGGATTACCAGATTTAATATTTGGTTGTATCATCATTGCTTATGCAGGTAAACGCCTGGGTTTAGCAATAGATGATTATTTATTGAGTATATTTCCTTTAGGTTGCGGTTTGGTGATTCTTTACAGCCTATGGTTTATGTTAGGTTCTACAAGTATATGGTTCGTGAAAATATACAATGTTACTGAAGTATTAAGAGGTTTATTAGAAGCGGGTAGATATCCGATTGTAGCTTATCCCGCAGCTTATCGAGTTTTCTTTACCTTTGTAGTTCCAGTTGCATTTTTAACTACAGTTCCCGCGCAAGCAATGTTAGGTGAAGGTCAGTTAACCTGGTTAATAGGTGCTGTATTTTTAGCTGTGGTGTTATTTTTCGTTTCTACTTGGTTTTGGCGGTTTGCTTTGCGGTTTTATACAAGTGCTTCAAGTTAAAAAGGTTATTTAAAGTAGGCAATAATCTCCTCTAAGAAACTTTTGTTCTTAGTTGATGAAGTTTAGCTCTGTTGTCATTCATTGCAGAACCTACTTCTAAAAATATGTAATTAATAATTAACTTTGTTACCTGATCAGAATAGTTAATAACTCTTCATATTTGGTCGATTGTTGCTTAACAATTGAGATGGCAAATTCTACTCAAATATGCCTGAATCGTCCTCTGGGTAGGCAACTCACGTAAAGTTCATTTGGCAAAGAATTGTTAAGATGCTCTTACCTATACCTATAAATCTAAAGAAATAGTGAATAAAGTATCCAAAAAGCAAAATTATATTATAGTTAACGGTGATTTAAAGATATGAAATTTTTTCATATTCCTCAATTGTGATTTATGTAAATTAAATTAATTGTATAAATTAATTGTATAAATTGGGTTGGGGATCATCAATACGCTTTATCCAACATCAAAAGTATGAGTTATAAAGACCAGCAAAACCTGTTAGACCTCATGTTACAAAACACGAATATTAACGCCAGTAAAAATGAGAGCGATGTAGCAGCGCATTTCAAGAATAGTTTAACTGATTCTTCTCATCCACCAGTGGTTGGTATGCGTTGGTTTATGAGTTCTAAAATTCATAAAGCTACAGTGACAGAAGCTGATGTTAGTTACATTGGCAGCATTACAATTGACGAATTACTCATGGAAAAGAGTGGTATTTTACCAGGGGAAAAAGTTATGATTGTAAGCAATACAAATGGGGCAAGACTGGAGACATACACAATTCCAGGGAAACGAGAATCTGGAACTATTTGTATCAATGGGGCTGCTGCTCATCTGATTAAAGTTGGTCATGAGATTATTATTATCGGGTTTCAACTGTCAGCAAAAACTTTAGAACCGAAAGCCATCTTAGTTGATGAAAATAATCAATTTGTTCGGTATCTCTAATAATCTCAAGATTTTACCGAAAAACGTGTCAACTGTTAGTCATTACTCACAATTACAGCAATTTTCATGTCGGACTCGCACGATTATGTTTATAAACTGCTGTACGAAGTAATTACAAAAATTCCTGTGTTTCAGATAAGGTGCTTTAATTCATGTACAAACAATCGGGGACTGATAGAGACACCATTGATCTCTGTGGCATTGGTATCGGTCCTTCTAACCTGAGTCTTGCCGCCCTGCTATACCACAAAGTCAAGTATATTGATTTTGAATTTTTTGATGCCCGCAAGGAATTGTCTTGGCATTCAGGTATGTTGTTTCCCGATGCAAATCTTCAGAATTCTTTTCTCAAAGACCTAGTTACACTGGTTGATCCATCTAATCCCTACTCTTTTCTGTGCTTTCTTGCTGAACGTGGTCGGCTATATCGATTTCTCACAGCTCGCTTTTCCAGTGTGAAGCGCAAGGAATTTGATCAATACCTACGCTGGGTAAGTCAGTCGATTCCTCACCTCAACTTTAACCAGAAGGTAGAGGATATCGAGTTTAATGATGTAAAACAGCAATTTATTGTTCACACTTCAGAAAAAACTATAGCTACAAGCCACCTAGCTCTAGGTACAGGCTTAACTCCCAAAGTCCCTGATTGCGCTCGCCCACACTTAGGGGATGATGTTTTTCACTCTATCCACTATTTACAGAAGAAAATTCAGTTCGCTGGTAAGCGAGTAACAGTGATTGGCGGTGGACAAAGTGGAGCTGAAATTGTTTCTGAGTTACTGTCCAATTCTCATGCCCTTCCCAAGCAGGTATACTGGATATCGTCCCGTCGGAACTTCTTGCCAATTGACGATTCACCCTTTACAAATGAATATTTTGTACCCCGTTACAGCGACTACTTTTATGGACTACCGCAACAAGTTCAAAAAACTTTAGTGGCAGAACAAACACTTGCTAGTGATGGTATTACTGAAAGCTTACTAAGTTCAATTTATCAGCGATTATACCAACTGGAGTTTCTGGAACAATCTCCCAACATTGCTAAACTGATTCCTAATGCACGATTGTGGGAATTACGACGGGATTATAACAGTTGGCATTTAATTGTACGTAGTCAATTGGAGAGTGTACAACTAAATGCTGATGTGATCATCTTGGCAACGGGTTTTGAGTATCGTATCCCTGACTACTTGAAGTCTCTCAGCCATCGTTTGGAGTGGAGAGAAGGACAGCCTGTAATTAATCCTGACTTTTCTGTGAAATGGGATGGTTCAGATAGTAATCGGATATACACTCAAAACTGCTCACGATTACAACGGGGAGTTGCTGATCCGAATCTGAGTTTGATGGCATGGCGGAGTGCCATTATTGTTAATAGTCTTGTAGGTCGTATGGTGTATCCACGCTCTCAATACGATGGCTTAATTGACTGGGAACTTCAGTCTGATCATGCACATCAAACCCTTGCCTACGAGATTATAGAGAGGCTTTCCGCTTAAGCTGTGAACTTTTGTGAGTTGTTCTTGCTTCTACACAGTTGCTTTTTCGCCCTTGGTAAATAAATGTTAACTCCTCAGCAAAATTTATCTAAATCTGCATCTAAACCACTGGTTTTGTTTTTAGGGACACGGGCATTAACCCTGGAACGCATTGCAGAAATCACCACTGCTAGAGAAGGGGGCTATGAAATTATCATGGCTTCTGATACCCCGGCACTGTTTGAATCTTACGGCTTTTCACACAATATTTATGCTCCGTTAAGCGATTACGAAACTTCTACTGATTGTATCCTTAATTATCTAAATGAGCAAAATCTGAGCATCTGTGGTGTAATTGGTTGGCAAGACCGAGAAGAGGAATTAACTAGTCATCTCACAGCTAAGTTAAATCTTCCTACTTGTGAACTTGCAGCAAATCGATTCGCTCGTAACAAGTCAGCAACCAGACAATTGCTTGAGGAGCTTGGGGGTAAGTATAATCCGAGATACGCTTGTGTTGTGGATTTAGATTCATTTGAAGATGCAATCAACAGGATTGGTACACCTTCTCTATTAAAACCTGCGGGTAATTCGGGTGGGCGCGGGATTGTAGCTGTGCGATCACCTGAAAATCTAGCGGATATTTGGGAGCATTTTTGTAACTATAACGCACCTTCGCAGGGGGGATTGTACGCTAAGTACCGAGAATGTGACTTACTCGAAGAAATGCTCATCGGTAGTGAACATTCCATCGCCGGAATGGTAGTTGATGGTGAAATATATTTGTTTGCAATTATCGATAAACGTATTGATTTAGGACTACAGTTACAGTACGAAAATGTATTACCTTCAACTCTTGCACCCGAACTTCAGGCTGAAGTCAGGGAAATGGCACATTCGGTGATTAAGGCTACAGGTATTAATTGGCGAGGTTTTCATATTGATTTTATGGTGACTTCCCATGGATTACGGATTCTGGAAATCGGGGCTAGACTAGGTGGAGAGTGTATTAATTCCCACTTAATACCAATGGCATCTTCTGGGGAAATTCAACCTTATCGGCTGTTACTGGATTATGTGATTCAGGGTAAGCGTGTTCCTTTTGAACAGCAAGATTACACACAAAGTTTTACACGCCGTGTAGGTTCACGGGTGATTGCTCCACCGAGTCCTGGCAAGATTACTCGCCTCAATGGTTTAGAAAAAATCTGCGAGCATCCTAATACAAGGGACTTTACACAGATTGCTGGAGTCGGTAGCATCATGCGTCCCCCAACGGAAGCTTATGAACAGTACAAAATTGCATATCTGATTGCTGAATGTCCCCTGGAAGAGAATCTCAGTGACATCTTCGATGGCCTCGTTTCTCAGCTAGAAATTGAAATTTCTCCGATGTGATCACAAACTCAGTTAATTCATTTTGAACTACGATCATGATTAAAGCACAGGAAAAACAATTACTCCCAGATGTTCCTACAGACAAACTCAATCAAGCTGTTGAGTTTCCTAAGCTTCCTTACGTTTCAACTTGGTCAAATGCTCAAGGAGTCCGCTTTTTTGATGCGGAACTCAAGCGCGATGGGAATGATTTCGCACCTTTTTTGACTGGTCAGTTTATTGTTAAACCTGGGGCAACCTCAGTTACGGATTGTCATGATGTGCGTGAAGTATGGATTGTAGGTAGAGGCAAGGGTATTTTATACTACAATCAAAAGCCATTAGAAATTTGTGAAGGTGACTACCTTTTTTATGATTCCCAAGAATCCCATCAGGTGACAAATACTGGTGAGGAAGATTTGGTAATTTACTGCTGTTGGTGGACTAAATGAAGGTTCAAGAATTCACTGCTGAACAAACTGCTCATCCCGGATATGATTTGTGCATTGTTGGCGGGGGAATTATTGGAGTCTTGACAGCTTATCAAGCAGCGATCGCCCATCCAAGTATAAGAATAGCTCTGATAGATCGAGGTGAATTTGGTTTAGGTGCTTCACATTATGCTGCGGCGCTATCCAGTACCCTTGCCAGCACAGGGTTGGTAGGGGAGTTGTCCAGCGAAAGTGACAGGTTTTATCTTCATTTAGCCAGGGAGAATCCTACTTTACCCATTCGCCAACTACCAATCATTTATGTTGGTGATTCCTCAGATCCCATCCCCGATACAACTCGTACAATTACTGAAGTTAAGCCAGATGATCCCCGGTTCTCGCTACCACTCTCTCAGTTAACAAATGCCCATCGACTGTTGTATGGTGGTGATGTGATGCACATAGAACCACTGGGATTAATTAAATCTTTAGTTAGGAAATTACAGGCATTTGCCAACGTCACTTGTCTTGAATATACAGGCATTGAGTCTGCACAAATCATGCCAGACGAGACATTATGGTTGAACACAAATCGAGTCTTTGGGATTAACGCAGAACGGGTATTATTAGCTTTAGGACCTTGGTCACTGTCCCACCAAATGACACGCTCAAGTGTTGAGGTTAGCTGTCGTAACAAGAAAATTGTCACAATGCGGCTTGATGTGTCCCCAACTGCTAATTGTCCAGTGATCTTTTTTCCAAAAGAAGATGCTTTCTTACTGCCTACTGATGAGCAATTTTTGTTTAGTATTCGTTCCGATGAGTGGGATATTCAACCAGATCAAAAACTGCTGATTTCTGATGCGGATCGACACAATGGGCGTATAATTCTTGAACGCTATGCGCCGAATTTACTTGATTACTATGACGATCGAGATGTTTTTTGTGATTGTTACAGTTCCAATTCTGAACCAGTAATAATACCACATAATCGATTTTCAAAAGTTTTTATTGCTACTGGTGGAAATGGTCGTGGAGTCCGTCTTGCTCCAGCGATCGCTCGTATGGCATTAACAAAATTAATACCAACTAGTAATTATATACAAAATAGCTATTAAGAGCAGATAAATCTGTATCTTATCTGGTTGCTTATAATTTGCTAATCGGCTATTTCAGGTTATTTCCAACTAAAAACAAGACCCGAACTTCATTTTTGATTGATTAAATTTTGGACATGAAAACGATTTTCCAAACTCCTATTCAAACCCAGGATTACTTGTTTGTTCCCTCTAATCCTGCTGCCAATGGAAGACTGCATTTAGGACATATTTCTGGTCCTTACTTAAGTGCAGACATAGTCGCACGCCATCGCCGTCGTCAAGGTCATTCAACAGCAACTATTTTTGGGATTGATGCCTATAATTCCTATGTTGTTCGTCGTGCCGAAATTGAAGTTTCTCACCCGGCGGAGGTAGCCACAGAGAATCACTCTCTAATTAAAGAGGATTTACAAGCTATGAATATCCTCCATGATGTTTTTACTAATCCACTAGATCCTGAATGGTGTGATCATTATGAGCAAAAACATAGAGAAATTTTTGCTGTTCTGGAGGCTAAGGGTGTCATTCGTTTGATTGATGAATACTCTCCTTATTCTGAACGTGAAAATCGCTTTTTACCAGATTATGCTGTATCAGGAACCTGTCCAGAATGTGGTGCAGGTATGGGAGGTTTTTCCTGTGAGGGTTGTGGGGGATATTTTTATCCTGATGCAATTTTAAATCAGGTTTCTGTGGCAGGGGAGACGGTTAAATTTCGTCCGGTACGTCAACTTTGTTTAAATACTTCTAACATTCCGTTAACATTATCCGATTTTGATCGATATCATTTTTCTGAATCAGTACGTTTAATTATCCAAAAACACATCGAGAAACAAGATGGATGGTTTAAACTGACTCATCACTTTGATTGGGGAATTGATATTGATTTAGGAGGTGAAAAAAGAGCTATTGCCAGCTTTATGACCGAATATATTTATAATCTGATGCACGGAGATTTATATGCGTCACTGACTGGCAAACAAGAGAATCCTTATCGCAAGTCTTCTTCTGTGAAAATTATTTGTAGTTTCGGCATTGATAACGTACTCGCTCAAGCCTTTGGCAAAAATTTAATAGCAAAAGTATTAGATGATTATAAGGCTGATGATGGATTTTTAATTAACTACTTTTTTAATTTAGAAGGTCAAAAGTTTTCTACGAGTCGGCGACACGTGATATGGGCTTCTGATATTGTTACCAAAACTCCTGCCAATAGTGATGGTGTACGACTTTACTTATCACTAAATCAACCTGATGTTCCTGATAAGAACTTTGATATAGAAGCATTTTTGTCATTATATAATCGGATTCTTGTGGAACAACTCAATCCCAAATTGACTCTAGCCTTTGCTGCATTGCGTTCTGTGACATCACCGCTAGATTATCAGTTTGAGGATACCATGAATATGCTTATCTCTGCTATTGCGGATTTTTACATTCAACAAGACCAGGCAATCTCGGATAATCATCTCCATGCAACTGCGATCGCCGAGCAGTTGTTAGAATGGATTCAGTATCCTGCTAATATTGAGGATTCACCAACCGCAGCGTACTGGTGGTTAAAAGGACTCGCTCTATTGGGTTATCCCATCATGCCAGAGCTTACCAGTTGTATTTGGTCACAACTAGCAACTTCTAAAATTCCCTTAGTTACAGAATTTCTTGACGACTGCTGCTTGAGTTTGAATGAGCAACCCTTTGAGCAGTTCCAAACCTTGACTCGGTCTAGCATTGCACAATGCTTACCTCATACACTACAAACAGTATAGCCACTCTTGAGAAAATTCAAAAATCCAAACTGGTTTAGATCAATATCAAACTTGGAGGTCTGAAATTGTTCCTACCCACAACCACATCACATCATTTCACAACTGAGTTCGCCCGTCAAAGGCAGTTGCTCCCTGAAGAAATTTCCGCTCTGGTTTTCTCTCATGGCAGCATGAAATTACGTTACTATGCGCCCCAGGAAGAGGACAGGCAAATTCCTCACGCTCAGGATGAATTATACATTGTGATTTCTGGCAGTGGTTTTTTTGAGCAAAATGGTAAAGAACATTCTTTTCAACCCCATGATGTAATTTTTGTACCAGCTGGAGTTGATCATCGGTTCATGAACTTTACTGATGATTTTGCTACATGGGTGATTTTTTATGGTTCTCCCGGTGGCGAACTGAAGTTATCTTAGGCAAGTAAACCATCAAAAACAAAAACCCCCTAGCAATAATGAAAGCTAAGGGGTTTTTTGTTGAATATTAGCCCTGGCATCGAGCTATTGTGACAGAGGGCAACCCCTCAACTATCGTCGCCGCAGCAGCGTTTCACCTCTGAGTTCGGGAAGGGATCAGTGTGGTTCCACCGCGCCATAGACACCAGGA
>NZ_JADEXH010000035.1:0-68156 GCF_015207205.1 Sphaerospermopsis sp. LEGE 08334
TCCTGGTGTCTATGGCGCGGTGGAACCACACTGATCCCTTCCCGAACTCAGAGGTGAAACGCTGCTGCGGCGACGATAGTTGAGGGGTTGCCCTCTGTCACAATAGCTCGATGCCAGGGCTAATATTCAATCCAAAAGCCTCCTCTCTTGGTATACTGAGAGGGGGTTTTTGTTTTGGTGATTTTAGAAAATACGCAAACAGGTGAGGTATGTGGTGTGTAAATTAAACACTGGACTAGGCTCGGTTGCAGTTTACCCAACCTAACCTACAAAGTATTGCCAATTTTACTAAATTTTATAAAAATGCACTGATGTCATCATCATAATCTGGTCTGGATGACAATAAATTCACTGCTGTTTTTCCTAACTCCATTCCAGCATAACTAGCAGCTAAACATACACCATAAAACCCACATTCCGCACCCTCAACTGTCACACAACGAAAATTGGTCATTTGGAGATTTAGAATTGGCGATCGCCTACCAATATTCATTATCTTTGGTACAAAATACAACATTTGGTCGTAATGAAATTACGAAAAAACCGATTGTGACACCGGGGGGTGCGGAAGGTAGGATAAAAAGCGAATCCTGGAATGGCTAGGGGTAGAGCAGCACCAGCTACTCTCCCTGCTAATACACTTCCTATATGTAACTGTCCACATTTTTTACTTCTTATTGATTCTCTAGTTTTACCAAATTTATGATATGTGTTAAAAGTGTGCAGATGATGAAATAACCATCGGCATTTTTTCCGGGCTATACTAACAGTAACTATCTCTAGCCCTCATGATTACGTCAAGTCTGGCTGAAATGAGAACATCCTCAAAGCCATACCATGTTGAGCAATACTGCAAAATTGGTGATAATAAATGGGTATTGAATTTGCAGATGCAGAAGCTAGTTTAAATTTAGCCTCTGTTCCCTGTCAAATTGTGTTAGGTGATATCTACGATAAAGTTGAATTTAACGTAGAAGAATAATTTAATAAAGATGTAGTTAATTTACGCACAAATTACGATCATCCTGTTAATCCTTAAATCCTGGAAATCCTGATGCAGACTATTAAATCAAATCCGCACGGGGTTTAAAACTTTCAATTTCCCGCAATTTTTCATACAATTCCCTTTCTTCAGTAGTAATATTTTTCGGTGTCACAATTTGAATTTCTACTAATTGATCACCTCTTTTCCCACCTTCTGCGGGATAACCTTTATTAGCTAATCTAAACCTTTGACCGGATCTAACTGCGGGAGGAATAGTCATTTTCACAGGACCATCTAAAGTGGGTGCTTCCACTTGTCCACCTAAAACCGCTTCACTGGGAGTTACAGGAATTTGACAGAAAATATTTGCACCTTCTAGTTTAAACAACGGATGGTTTTCAACGGTAATTTTTAAGTATAAATCTCCACCACCAATGCCTTGATTTCGCAAGCGGATGGTTTGACCCGTAACCATAGCAGGTGGCATAGTTACTTCGAGCGATCGCCCATCTTCTAAACGTATTCTTTCATTACCACCTTGATAAGCTTTTTCTAGAGGTAAAGTTAACCTCGCTTCGATATCTCTGCGAGTGGTACGGGGTGGTGTGTTAACTGTATAAGCAACTTTGGTTCTTGGAGTGCGAAACGGGTCGCTAGTAGTTGTACTACCAGTATTAGTTCTGGTATCTTTGCGACTGCTAACACCTATGACTGTATTAATAAAACTTTCAAAATCAGGAAACTCGCTGGGATCTACCTCTTGACTAGTACGGGTGTTGGTGCGACTATCTCCCCAACCCTTTGGTTTCGGTGACTGTTTGCTACCAGCAAAGCCTTTTTGTTTCCAGTAGCGGCTAAATTGATCATATTGCGATCGACGGCTGGGATCGGAAAGAATTTCATAAGCCTCACCAATAGTCTTAAATTTTTCTTCTGCTTCCTTGTCACCAGGATTAAGATCAGGGTGATATTGCCTTGCTAACCTGCGATAAACCTTTTTAATTTCTTCGCTAGAGGCTTCTTTTGTGACTCCCAAAATCTCGTAATAATCGCGGAAATTTTGCAAGTTTTGCATAGTCAGTTATCAGTTATTAGTTATCAGTGGGAACAGGGAACAGGGAGGAAAATTTTAGATTTTAGATTTTAGATTTTAGATTGGAGATAACAAAAACAATCCAAAATCCAAAATCCAAAATCCAAAATTAATAACTTCTGACTCCTGAATCTAAAATTTACAGCCAATCATCATCATCATCCCAGTTGTCTTGATAGCTGGGACGAATGGGACGGGGGGGAGGACTGTTATCATAAGAGGAAGAACGATTTTCTCGACCATAGTCTCTTCCATATTCCCTGCCATTGCCTCTACCATAGTCTTTACCATAGTCTCTGTTATAAGAATCCCGTTCTCGATAGGTTTCTCTGGGAGAATAATCCCGTTCCCGTTCTTTATCACCTGTGAAGATTTCCCGAATCGCACCAAATAAATCTTCGTCTTCATCTTCAGCATAATACTCACGGACTTCTCGATTTAGCTCATAGAGAGCATCTTGCAAGTCTGAGTAAGCCTGATCAATGCCCCGATCATCATCATCTTTTAAACTTTCTCGCAGTTCCCGGCAAATATTGTCAATGCGTTGACGACGGTTGCGGGCAAACTGCATCCCCATTTCTAAGGCTACTTCCCGCAGTTGTCTTTCTGCTTGTAAAATCAAAGCTTCGGAACGAGTCCGTTTTTCTACTCTTTCTTTCCGTTCCCGGTCAATATCAGCATATCTCTGAGCATCTTGAATCATTCTATTAATTTCTGATTCACTCAAGGTAGAAGCACCTTGAATAGTAATACTCTGTTCTCGGCCAGTTGTCCGATCTAATGCCGTTACCTGTAAAATACCGTTGGCATCTATATCAAAAGCTACTTGAATTTGCGGTATACCTCTAGGTGCTGGGGGAATACCATACAGCTTGAAACGTCCTAAAGATTTGTTATCTGCTGCCATTTCCCTTTCCCCTTGGACTACGTGAATTTCTACACTGTTTTGGTTATTTTCCGATGTAGAAAAAATATCAGATCGTCTGACGGGGATGGTGGTATTGCGGGGAATGAGTTTTTTCATCACCCCACCAATGGTTTCTAAACCCAAGGATAAGGGTGTGACATCTAACAGTAGTACATCCTTGGTTTCTCCTGCCAGAATACCTGCTTGAATAGCTGCACCTACGGCTACTACTTCATCAGGGTTGACATTTTCGCTAGGTTCAATGCCAATTAAATCCTGTACTAGCTGTTTCACCATTGGCATTCTGGTTGAACCACCTACTAAGACAACTTCTTCAATATCTACAGGTGATACTCCGGCATCTTTTAACGCCCGTTTGACTGGGTTACGAATCCGACTGATTAAGTCAGTACATAAACCTTCAAACTGGGAACGGGTGAGGCGAGTTTCTAAATGTTTGGGTCCGTCCTCGGTAGCGGTGATAAAGGGTAAGTTAATATCAGTAACGCTGACGGCAGAAAGTTCAATTTTGGCTTTTTCTGCGGCTTCCATCAAACGTTGTAAAGCTTGGCGATCGCGTCTTAAATCTACTCCTTCTGTCTCTAAAAATTGCTCCGCTAACCAATCAACTATTTTTTTGTCAAAATCATTACCACCTAACTGAGTATCTCCACTGGTAGCTTTAACTTCAAAAACGCCATCACCCACTTCTAAAATCGAAACATCAAAAGTACCACCACCCAAGTCAAAAACTAGGATGGTTTCTACATCACCTCTTTCTAATCCGTAGGCTAGGGAAGCGGCGGTAGGTTCATTAAGAATACGTAGCACTTCTAAACCTGCGATTCTGCCAGCATCGCGGGTAGCTTGACGTTGAGAATCATTAAAATAAGCAGGTACGGTAATTACAGCCCCCGTCACAGGTTCACCCAAATAACGACTAGCATCAGCCGCCAATTTTTTCAGCACCATTGCTGAAATTTCTTCCGGGGCAAAATCTTTATTTAATCGTGGACAGGCAACTTTAATATTGCCCATTTCATCCTTACGAATAGTGTAGGGTACACGCTTAGAATCGGGGTTTAATTCAGCGTATCTGCGCCCAATAAAGCGTTTGACTGCAAAAAAGGTATTTTGGGGATTCAGCACAGTTTGCCGTCTGGCCATTTGCCCCACCACCCTTTCGCCTTCTTTGCTGAAACCGACAACAGAGGGGGTGGTTCGCATACCTTCAGCATTGGCAATCACCACCGGCTTGCCACCCTCCATCACGGCGACTACTGAGTTGGTTGTACCCAAGTCGATGCCGACTACCTTGCCCATGCGTTACTCTTCTCCTGCTGCGTGTTTGACTACATCTATATATTATGATTGGGAGGCATATTTTCCGCTGGATGCCAGATGTTAAAAACCGCCCAATGGTATAATTATCATTAATTCCATAAATTCAATAATTTAGATAATTAGAGAAATTGTAGCTTAACCTGTCACTTGCCAAACTAGGATAGCATTTGCACAGAGGGAACAGGGAACAGGGAAAAAGGCAGGGGAGCAGGGAGCAGGGAGCAGGGGGAAATTATTTGATTTTCCCAGTCACCAGTCACCAGTCACCAATCACCATCTTGACTTTAAAACAACGATTACTCAATCATCTGCAAGAAATAGCACGGGAACGCGATCCTTATATGGCCAGTGCGGGACATTTCTTTGTTCAAGAATACATCCGCCACGAATTAGGACAATGGGGAAGTGTGGAAATCCACACCTTTAAAGTGGGGAGTAAGATTTGTAATAACCTGATTTTAAATTTACCTGCCCAAGAGAAAAGACACAAGGCTGATTCACCTCCTATTTTAATTGGCGCTCATTATGATGGTGTACCTGGTACTGTGGCCGCTGATGATAATGCTACTGGGGTGGCAGTTTTATTAGAATTTGCCAGAGTTTTTGCCCAAGCACCTGCTAGATATCCTTTGCGGTTGGTTGCTTTTGATATGGAAGAATATGGTTTGTTAGGTAGTGCTGACTATGCAGCTTTATTACACCAACAAAAGCAACGTCTACGTTTAATGATTTCTTTGGAGATGTTAGGATATCGGGATTACAGACCAGGTTCGCAAAGATATCCAGCTTTTTTAGATAGATTATACCCCAATACTGGAGATTTTATTGGTTTAATTGGCAATTTACGGACTTTAGGGGATTTAGTCAATATCCGTAGTGCTATTAGTAAATCGGGTTTACCTTGTCAGTTATTACCAGTACCAAATCGGGGTTTATTAGTTCCCCAAACTCGACTGAGTGATCATGCACCTTTTTGGGATCAAGGTTATCCAGCAATTATGGTGACAGATACAGCATTTATGCGAAATCCTAATTATCACAAACCGAGTGATACTATTGATAGTTTGGACTTAGATTTTATGACTGGTGTTTGTGAGGGTTTAGAAAGCGGTATTAGGTGTTTATAAATTTGAATAAAAGTGGCTCTCCCAGAGTGGGTATGATAATTTAATCAATACCTTAGCCATTTTCCCGTAGGTTGGGTTTACCGTGTGGAAACCCAACGTATTTGTTGGGTTTCGTTCCTCAACCCAACCTACAAATCAAGATATTTTTGATTTTGGCGAAGGTATTGTTACTAAAAAATAATAAATGAAAACATTGGTATGCAAGGAGTCCATGAATATAAAACAATAGATTTAATAAGATTTAATTTGGTTTTAATTGAATCTCTTGTTACATAATGAATTCAAGCAAGTATTAGTATTAAGTTTTCATATCTAGTCTAGGAGAGCCATAAAAGTTTAAACAAAAAAATAAATAGCCGATTTCTTTTGGAAAATTTACAGCCAAAGCCAGGTATATTATTAGATCGTTTTTCAGGAAGTGGAACATCATTATTTACTGCACGTGAATTAGAATGAAAAACTACAGTTATTGAACTTTTACCAGTTGGTATTTTTGCAACTCAAGCCAGAATATTATTTCAAAAAAATCAATATAGAATTATTGAAACAAGTCATTACCAAATTGCCAAATATCAAATATGAAGATTACTATAAAGAATCTTTAGGATTTAATCATTTAGTAATTACTCGTGGTGCGTTTTCTGAAGTAAGTAGTCGTGCAAAATAAATTTTATATTGGGGAGAGGGAACAGGGAAAAGTTAACAGATAAGGAATACAGAGATTTTTGTTTGTTCCAAAAATGTTAAATTAATTTTGCCCAGGTACTTAAATGAAAAGTAGCGAACTGCAAACATAATTAACGTGATTGAAATGCTAATTCTGCATCACCTAACCACAATTTCACATTATTACCTTGTACTTCTGTCTTTTACTTACGCCTACAGAATGAATTAGAGTTTTCGAGTTATTCTTAATAATTGATGAAAAAACGTACTTCTGTAAATTATGGCTGAACTACCCAAAACCCTAGAAGATGCGATCGCTCAATCTCGTGAAGCGGTAAAATCGGCTTTAGCTGATGGTATCACTCGCATTCAAGTTGAGTTACTGTTCCCAGAACTCAAATTTATGCCAGTTGCAGAACAATTTATCCCCGTATTCGCTGAATATGAATCCCGTCTCAAAGTCTTCTTTGCAGATGCTGGTGCAGCCGCTTTAGCCCGGCGAGATTGGGCAGATGTACCATTTAAAATTTTAGATATCGGTACAGGAAGGACTGCTTCCCTACAAGCAAAAATTCAACCAGAAGATGAAATTTTCCTGTTTATCGCCCCCACTTCCGTAGAAGTACCTCAACTAGAAAAACTTTGTGAATTAATTGGTGAACGCCCCTTTGTCATGTTAAACCCCCGTCTGGAAGACTCCGGTACAGTGGGTATAGGTTATGCAGCGCGAGAAACCCGCAAACGTTTCATTAGTACGATTGAATCTTGCTATTATTTGCGTCCTGTCGATGATGAAAGCGCCCTTATGCGCTGCTATCCTGGAGATTGGGAAGTGTGGTTAGAAACCGCAGGCGAATATCAAAAAATAGCTGAATTACCCAAAAAACCATCAGGGGATGAAATAGACATGATCCTGATGAAAGAACAACCACAAACCACCGACGGAACACCCGCCAAAAAACCCAGTGTGTTTAAGAGTTTGCAGCGGTTTATCAAGGCGTTGAGTAGTTAGGTTTACGCCAATTTACAACTTACCCTTCAATAATGAACAATTGAGAATTACCTCTCTCTTCCAGGGAGAGGATTGAAAAAGCAGAATTTTTGGCTTTTTTGCCCCTTGAAAGGGGAGGTTTTAAACCTTGAATGAAACAATTTTCAATTATCAATTGTCAATTATCAATTATATAACTATTTACAGGGCAAAAATATGATATGAAGCTACCAAAAAACAATTAAAAAACCATTGACAAATTATCAAAATTATTCTAATCTTTATCTTATAATTGAAATCTGTGCGCCCATATATAACCCTTTTTGATTACTGCTGATAAATGAATAAGTGATAACTAATAACTAATTAAATATTGGGGCTGAATTTGGAAAAAATGCTATCTTCCCCTCAGCCATGCAAATTTGCCAAAATCCCAATTGTTCCAACCCCTTCAACCCTAACTACAGTAAGTTTTGCATCGTTTGTGGACATGATAAATTTGGTGAAATCCTCAGAAACCGTTACCGTGTTTTGCGGTTATTAGGTGAAGGTGGGTTTAGCAAAACTTACGCAGCAGAAGATGTAGACAGACTAGACGCACCTTGCGTTATTAAGCAATTTTTCCCCCAAGTGCAGGGAACAGGACAACGAGCAAAAGCCGCAGAATTCTTCAAAGAAGAGGCTTTTCGGTTGTATGAACTAGGAGAAAACCATCCGCAAATTCCCCGTTTATTAGCTTACTTTGAACAAGGTTCAAGTTTGTATTTAGTGCAGGAATTTATTATTGGGAAAACACTTCTAGAAGAAGTCAAAGAAAAGGCGTATACTGAAAAAGAAGTGCGTCAACTGCTAATAGACTTATTACCAGTTATTGATTTTATTCACAAAAAAAACGTTATCCATCGGGATATTAAACCAGAGAATATTATTAGAAGAAATGCAGACCAAAAACCTGTATTAATTGACTTTGGAGGTGCAAAACAAGTAACTCACACCAGTATAGCTAGACAAGCAACAGCTATTTATACATTAGGATATGCACCCACAGAACAAATGGCAGGTTTTGCTTGTCATGGAAGTGACTTATATGCTTTGGGTGTAACTTGTGTGAGATTATTAACACAAGATTTACCCATGCAACATACCTATGGATTGAAAGATCCTCTGTATGATCCGATGAATGCAAAATGGTTATGGAAAGAACGTTTACAAGCAAAAGGGATTACTATTAGTGAAGAATTAACATACATTTTAGATCATTTACTACAACATTTTCCTAGTGATAGATATCAGTCAGCAATAGAAGTGTTACATGATTTAAAACATGATTTCCCAAATTATTTAAACATCGAATCATCAACGCCGATAGAGTTAAAATTTGCTCCTATTATCGAAACACCTACAAAACAACAAAAAATTATTGTTCCTGTTCCAGATTTAGAAACATTTGATTTTGAGATTATTACTGTAGATACAGGAGGGAGAGAACTTTACCGAGACAGAGGAAAGTCCCAATTTTTCGCAGAAGAATTGAATAGAAACGTCACTTTAGAAATGGTATCAATTCCTGGTGGCAATTTTTTAATGGGTTCACCAGAATTTGAAGGTAATGCTGATGAACATCCCCAACATCCAGTGAAAATACAACCTTTTTATATGGGGAAATATCCCATTACTCAAGCACAATGGAAAGCGGTAGCAGCATTACCCAAAGTTACACAAGATTTAAATTCCAACCCAGCAAAATTTAAAGGTGCAAATTTACCAATAGAAAACGTTTCTTGGTATGAAGCAATAGAATTTTGTTTGCGGTTGTCGCTGAAAACAAGAAGAAATTATCGTTTACCGAGTGAAGCAGAATGGGAGTATGCTTGTCGTGCAGGAACTACCACATCTTTTCATTTTGGGGAAACAGTAACTTCTGATTTAATTAATTGTAACGGTAGTGAAATTTATGCCATTGAACCTAAAAGTAATTTCTACAACAAAATAACAGATGTGGGCAGTTTTGATATAGCAAATGCATTTGGGTTGTATGATATGCACGGGTTAGTTTGGGAATGGTGTGCAGATCCTTGGCATAATAATTATCATGGCGCACCTGTAAATGGTAGTGTGTGGGATATGGGTGGTGATATCCATCGTCGGGTTTTGCGCGGTGGTGCTTGGAATTTCAGCGCGGAACTTTGTCGCAGTGCTAGTCGCAGTTGGAATGAAGCGGAAAGTGGTTTAAGGATGTCAGGTTTGCGGGTGGTGTTTTCCGCTGAGGTTTAAATGTCAACAATAATGAGATAGGGGTTTAGCATTGCTAAACCCCCACATTTTGCTTTGTGAATATAGGTTGACTAAACCAGCTTTAAATCAGGATATTCAGCAAACAAATCATCAGAAGTCAAAGTATCACCTTCTGCTTGGGGAGTCCACAACACTTCAATAGCTAAAACTTGCTCACCAGGAAGACTACCAACTTGTCGCAAAGCTTGACGTAAATCATCCGCGCTATTAATTTGGGGAAAGTCCCATTTACCCAAGGTTGCAGCTAATAAGGTGACAATAATATACTCTCCTGGACCTTCACTAATTAAACGAGTAGGGTTATCCACATCACCGGGTAATTCTTTAGCCAAAACAGATTTTAACTGATTGTTGACATTAGAAAGAGTTTCTTCGCTAAATTTGCTACGTTCAGCCAAAGATAAACGGTTAAATTGAGATTCAGCCGCGTTTAACTTAGCTTGTTGTGTACCACCACCAGCATAAACCCAATATTCAGGATGACGCAGCAAAGCTAAACTTGCTTCTTGTAAAATTTCTGCTCTTCCTCCTGGGGTGTTGGTATCGGCCTTTTCAGCTATTTGGTTAAGTTCGCTTTGTAAACCTCTAGCTTGTGCTAATAAACCAACTTGTAACCGAGTGATAGAGACATTCGGGTTACTGCCATAAGTCACCTCTTCAGTATCTCCACTGGTGACACGGCGGAAAGTTTGGACTAAAAAGTTAGCGATCGCAAAGAAAATCAAAATTGTGAACAGTCCGCCAAAACCACCGCCAATACCCCAAAAAGGAATCAGGAACGGAAAACCAAAACCACCACCAGGATAATATCCGCCACCCCCAGGAGGTGCGTAGGTACGAGGTGTGTAAGTCCTGCTTGATGGCATTCTAAACGAACCGCCGCCAATACGTCCACCACTGCGTGCAGCTAAAGCACCATCAGCATTACCCAATGCTAAAGCCAAAACCAGACCCAGGACAAAAGAAATTTTTAACAGGGGTTTGAGGATTCGTTGTAATTTTTTTTGCATAAACAAGCTACCAAAAAACAATATTTTTAAGATTTTTCTCCTATTGCTAGGATTCAAACAAGGTAGAACATAATCACCACAATCTGCCGCAGGGATTGTCAGCCATATCTTTAATCTACCGCGAATGCACACTACTTGGCAGGGAAGACAGCGAATATTCCTTGGTTGATAACCGTACCACAAAATATCTGTACCAGTGCAAAACTTTGGAATCAATTAATTATTACCTTCTCTGGAGCATGACATACTTAACAGCAATAATTTTGACTTAAGTATGACAACCTCTGGGTTAAATTATTTCTGATAGTGAATAAATTTTTTCCGGATCAAGAACCTATGTTCAGCACATATTGGCAAGGAGGTTTAAGTAATCAGTTATCAGTAATTAGCTATCAGTAATCAGCTATAGGAATAAGTATTAACTACGATAAATTACAAAATATTATGGGATGTAAATCATCCTTTTGATAGAAAAAGCATGATTAAAAGTAACATTTATTCAAGACTTTTTGGCATTTTGGCATGAATTTTGGCAAAATTCAAGCTAATCTACTAAGTATCATCTAGATTTAATTTTTCCAGCAGAAGCTATACAATTACTGGAGCATATCAACGATCAACTCTAGCTTTATTTCATCATGTCAAAATAATCATGTTAACAATCCTCCTTTGGTAAGAAATTGGCACACAAGAAACAAATTTTTGATACCAATTGGATACCAATTTTTTGAGCAAATGGGGATAATCAATATTGGTTAAAAATTCTGGCATGAATATATTGAACCAAGTTGTGTAGCTACAATTTGCAAAATCAATCAGGAGCATCCCAATTTTGACAAAATGAACGTAGCAACACTAAAAAATCTCTCACAATCTCTTACCTTTGCGTCCTTTGCGGTTCAATAATATCAAGTCTTGGAGCATTTTATTTCCCTAGATAAAAATAAATTTACACATTTGGGATACTCCCAATCAATCTCTAAACACGATCAAGTTTACTTTACAGATTGATGAGGCTATTTTCATACTTCTTAAAGTTTAAATACATTATTTAATTAGGGCTTGCTGAATAAATGTAAAACCCAGATATATCAAGGGTTACAGGTTGATAAAGAGGAAAAAAGTGCAAGGGTTTTGAAGGGTATACCTGAAAAACCGTGCATTTTGGGGATCGCAAACCCAAAAATTTGGGGATGACAGATAGCTGAAACTGTTCCCTGTTCCCTGTCTTCACGGAAAGACTTTCTCAGCAACCCCTAATTAGATGCTTTTAACCCTGTTCCCTGTTAAAAGTTCCCTACTGTAGTTTAAAAATTTGCAGCTTATTTATTAACCTGAATTATGGAACATATTTCACAACTAGGAACACAAATTAGGGAGAAAACCGCTTGTCCAGATATTTTAGTTATCTCCCGCATATTTCATCCCCAAGAAGCTGTCATTGGAGAATATATTTATAATCGTTGTTTACAAGATCCAGGCAGAGTAATTGTACTGGCTGCTGGTTGCTGTGGAGATAAAATATTTGATAAATCACAACAGTTTCCTGTTTATCGTTGGACTAACTTGAGTCTTTGGCTAAGTTTATTTGGTGGTAATTTTTTGAGCATTATAATCAAGCCATTATTCAATTTTTTTAACGTTATTTGCTCATTTTTCATAGCCATAAGATTATATTTTCGCTATCATTACCGTTACATAGAATGGTGTCATGGCTACGATTTTCCAGCTTTGTTATTACTCAGTTATATCTTACCAATTCGCTTTTTTATCTACCTCCATGGTAATGATTTAGTTGATATTTATCGTCATCCTTTATGGCGATTTTTATTAAAAATTACCCTGAAAAGAGCCGAAGGAATTGTTTGTAATAGTTCCCATATTAGAGATACATTAAGAAATACTTTTCGCCTAGATACTCCTACTCATGTCATTAACCCAATAGTAAGACCAGAAAAATTTGGAAATCCCAGCAGTCTTAGTCATCTGGAAGATTTACGCATCCGCTTACGTCAAACTTACAACATTTCTGAAACAGCAATTGTCATTCTTTCTGTCGGTAAATTAATTAAAAATAAAAACTTTGACAAAATAATAGATAACATTCCTTTACTATTAACGATTGGTGTAGATGTTCATTACATAATTTGCGGAATAGGACCTTGTGAACAACAACTAAAATCCCAATGTCAGCGTTTGCGGGTAGATAAAAGAGTGCATTTTGCTGGTGATGTACCAGAACGGGAATTAGTTGGTTATTATGCAGCCAGTGACATTTTCGCCATGCTGACATTAGAAGAAGACAAAGCTCAAGCCATAGATAATTTTGATAATTTTGAAATAGTCCATTTAGAAGCAGAATACTTTGGTAAACCTATCATTGCCTCTCGCTTAGGGAGTATTTTGGATGCAGTCCACCATGAAGAAAATGGCCTGTTGGTAAATCCCGAATCTGGTTATGAAGTTTTACAAGCTTTTAAACGATTATGTCAAGACCAACAACTGCGGGAAAAACTCGGTCGTCAAGGACAAGAATTAGCTAAACGCAAAACCTATCACCGCTGGTTATATAATCCTGAATCTCGTTATTCTTGTCTATTGAATTAGGTAATTGGTAATTGGTAATTGGTAATTGGTAATTGGTAATTGGTAATTGGTAATTGGTTACTGGGTAATCACTTTGATGTTTCCCAATCAACTATCACCAATCACCTATCACCTGTAACCTCTTCTATCCTCCACCAACGATGGTAACAACTTCTAGGCGATCGCCTTCTTTAATTTGAGTTTCTGACCAAAACTGACGGTGTAAAATTTCACCATTATATTCTACCGCCACCAAACGAGGATTAAAACCCAACTGCTGAAGTAATTCTGGTAAAGGCGTTTGAGATAAACAACTGCGTGTTTCTCCGTTCACTTGTAATGTAATTTGATTCATAATAGGTAATGGGTAATGGGTAATAGGTAATTGGTAATTGGTGATACAATTTTGGATTTTGGATTTTGGATTTTGGATTGTATTTCATGAACTCCAATCTAAAATCTAAAATCTAAAATTTTGTCCCAGTCACCAGTCACCAGTCACCAGTCCCCTACTTCCTATAAAGCTGAGAAATAAAATATTGTGTGACTAAAGTTGGTTGTTCAGCTTGCATGAGCGATCGCACTACAGCTACCCGTTGCGCTCCCGCATCAATCACATCATTAATATTACTCGTATCTATTCCCCCAATGGCAAACCAAGGAATTTGACAATTTTTAGCCGCATACCTCACATAATCTAAACCTGCTGCGGCTTTACCTGCTTTAGTCGGTGTTTCATATACCGGACCCACACCGATATAATCTGCACCTTCAGCAATTGCCCCTTGCATTTCTTTTTGATTTGTGGTAGAGCGACCGATCAACCGCTGGGGACCTAATAACTGACGTGCTACAGCAATGGGTAAATCTTGTTGTCCCAAATGTACGCCATCCGCATCTACAGCCAAAGCCAAATCTATACGGTCATTAATGATAAACAAAGCGCCATAATCGTGACATAGCTGTCGTAGTTTTCTAGCTCTATCTAAACGAATCACGTCATCAGCAGATTTTTCTCGATACTGTAGCAAAGTTAACCCGCCTTTGAGACAAGCTTCCACAGTTTCCAACAAATTATCTACCGGGGATGTTACCAGATACAAACGCGATCGCCAAAGTAACTGATGACGTTGATAACCCATCAAAGTGCTTTCCAGGGTGTAAACCTGATAGCGCATTTGCTTAAAAGTTTTCCCCATTTCAGCATCATGAAGCTTGCCATATTCTTCCAAAACCCGCAAAGCTTCTTGGATACGACAAAAATTAGCCTGTAACAAAGATGTAATAGAACTTCTTTGTTCCTCTTGGGGATGGGTTAAATCAGTACCAGTATCACCTGGTGTATCTCGTGCTGCCCTGATTTGTGCAGTATGCCACTTAGAGACCTCTTGACGGAGGTGCTTACAGCTTTCAGCTAACTGGGCATCATTTAAACCAAAACGACACCATTCCTCAATAATTCGCAACCCTTCGCGGGCGCGATCCAAATTTGCGTCTAAAATGCGATAAACCACTTGTTGTATTTGTTGTGTTTGGCTGTGGGCTTCGACCATTAAAATAACCCTGCTTGTAGTCTCACAGAAACATCCAGCCTCTTAAATAATATCTGCATCTTTGCGGTTTTTTCTAAAAAATTGACTAAATTTACCCGGATCAAAAACAGGCACTGAGTGAAAATATAAGAATATTATGGACAAGACTGGTTGATCGGATAAAAATCATTTGTGTGTTTTTCAGGAGTTATATAAAGTTTATGCCTCCCCTTCAACAGTTTCATAAGCGTCTACTAACTATCCTTTTACAAAAGCAGACTTGCTCCTACCTACTTAAACCTTCAGTTCTGCCCACCTCAATATTAAGTGTGAGCGTTGCTTTGGGAATAGGAAGTATAGCACTTTTAGACACAAATTTTAGCAGTGCCATTGCTCAGATTACCATCAGAACAGAACAGAAACCTCACAATGAGAGAATAGTTTCTCAGATTAACGTCCTGTTAGTCAACCCAAGTATCGGCAATGACCAAAGTGGGGATGGTAGTCGAAACGCTCCTTTTCAGACAATTACCCAAGCTTTGCAACTAGCACAATCAAATACTGTGATTATGCTGGCTACTGGTACATACAGCGCCAACACAGGAGAAGTATTTCCCTTAATCATCAAACCAGGTGTAACTATTCAAGGAAATATTGGTAACAAAGGCAAAGGAGTAAATATTGTCGGTGGTGGTGACTATCTCAGTCGCAGCTTTGGCCGTCAAAACGTAGCCATTGTAGGTGCAAATCAAGCCAGTTTAAGCGGTGTGACTGTTACCAACTCTAACAGCCGTGGTTATGGTTTATGGATTGAATCTGCTAATACAGTAGTTGAGGAAAACACCTTTACCAGCAATACCCAAGATGGAATTTCCATCACTGGTAATGCTACTCCCAGCATTCGCAAAAATTATTTTCAGGGTAATGGTGCTAATGGAATTACAATTTCTGGTGATGCCCGTCCTGAAATTAGGGAAAATCTCTTTCAAAGTACCGGTTTTGGGATTAACATTGCCCAAAATGCGGCTCCTGTAGTGGTTGGTAATCAGATTTTAGACAATAGATCAGGGATTGTAGTTCAAGCCACTACTAGCCCAGTTTTGCGGAATAATCTCATTCAAGGCAGCAAAGAAGATGGTTTGGTAGTCATTGCCCAAGCCATACCAGATTTAGGTAATAGCAGAGAACCGGGTGGCAACCAATTTCGCAACAATCGTCGTTATGATATTAACGCCAAAGCTGCTAAACAAGTAGTTTATGCTGCTGGCAATAACCTCAATAAGAATCGCATTAGCGGCAATGTAGATACTAGCGGCACAACAGCACCAATAGTCAGAAATTCTCCACCTACTTCTGTACCTGTAGAGGAAATAGCTACAGAACCAGAAATAGTTTTTGCTGCTGCCAACATTCCCAAAAAATTTAACCCATCTGGTGTGATTTTATCGAGTAGTGGAAATACACGCCCAAATAGTCAATCACCACAGCTACCAACTACCAATGTTAACGGACAGGGTTCTTTGCTCAGAAATAATTCCCAAAACACACCGCAATTAAATTATGTGCAGGTTGAACCAGGGGTTATTGAGTTTGTTGCACCTCAACTTATGAGAAATCAACAACCCGATAACCCAAAAACTATTAGTAATTCTAGAATAGCCACAGCACCCAGAAGCTATACAAATACTCGTCCGGGTGTACGTTATCGGGTTTTAGTTCCGGTTATCAGTGACTCACAACGGGAATTAGTGCTTTCCATAGTTCCTGATGCCTTTTCTAGAGTCTTACAAGGTCGCAGAGTCATGCAAGTGGGCGTTTTTAGCAGTCAAGATAGTGCTAATCAAATGGTTCAAAGTTTGAGTAGCATGGGTTTGAGAGGCATTATTCAGCCTTTTAATTAGTTGGGCATTGGGCATTGGGTATTGGGTTATTAATCTTCCCCAATCACCAATCACCAATCACCAATCACCTAAATAGCAAACTCAGGTTGTTCGCTAGTCATGGCTTTGAGTTTAGATGTAAAGGAGTCAGAGCGATCGCTCCTTTGGGGAGTAAATTGTCCAATTGGGGGATTATTGGCATTTGCTGGCATTAATTGGGGTAGTTCCTTCGGTGTTGATAAACTTCCCTGAGTCATGAGCTTTTGAGTCACAGATGCGGCTAACTGTCTCTTGCTGGTATCCGTAGCAACTTTAAATGAGGGAGATGTCAAAGCACGAACTTGTTGTTCTTTATCTACTAGATATTCTGATGTAGTGTGACTCTCCATATAATAATTACTATATTGAGCAGATAATTTTTGAGTTGTCTTGGCTGGGTGCATTGGCGTTGTTTGTGGTATGGCTAGTAAAACGGGTGCAGATGTTTTGGTTAGACTTTCTGGAAATTTGCTACAAATCATCCGTTCAAATTCCATGTTGAAATGATGAGACACCTGCCCACGCCTTTGCCAAAAGGTTAATATTTGTTGTACTGATATCGCTTTATAGCGTCCTTGATACAGAGCTTCAATAACTGCTAAATGTAGCCAATCAAGCGGGTAGTCTTTTCGCCAATGGTTAATTAACTCACTGGCACCATACCCATTGAGGTCAAAACTATAATGGACTAATAAGTTGGTGGCTAATTCGCAGCTGGTGTTTGGTGTTGTTGTTAGCATGGGTTGTTATTTCCAGACAATAGGTATAAATGTTTCACCCATCGCATCTATCCTAACGTCTTTTTAGCTACATGAGTTTTTTCCACAAGCCGCAAATTTGTTAGTTAGTGTCTCTTATTCTACTTGTCCATCGCTATTATGCAAAATAATACAGCACTTTCCGGTGTAATGAGGTACACTTTGGGGGGCAGATGCCCACCCCACAAGAGTTTCATGATGATAATTTGTACCTCATAATAACGAAATCTGCTGTATAGTAGAACTTAACCTCTGGACAAAATTACCATTAAATGATGATAAAAGGGAACAGGGAACAGGGAACAGGGAACAGGGGGAGATACTGTTTACCAATGACTAATGACTAATAACTAATGACTCCTAACTAAATAGGTTTAACGCGTTTGATGGCCACTAATGCCTGATAAATCATAGCTGCAACTTCAGCCCGTGTGGCTTCTCTGGTGGGGGCAAGAAGTTTGGGATCTGGATAATTAACAATAATTTTGTGTTGGTTGGCGGTTGCGATCGCGGTTCTGGCATATTCAGGCACTGATTTTATATCACTATAGGCAGTTAATAAATTGTTATTAGCATTGTTAGCTGGTGGTAGTCTGAGTCC
The DNA here is from genome assembly GCF_015207205.1 of Sphaerospermopsis sp. LEGE 08334. Lineage (NCBI taxonomy): Bacteria > Bacillati > Cyanobacteriota > Cyanophyceae > Nostocales > Aphanizomenonaceae > Sphaerospermopsis > Sphaerospermopsis sp. LEGE 08334. The sequence goes on from NZ_JADEXH010000035.1 coordinate 17,815, forward strand.
GTTGACTAGGGAAACTAACACCTGTATTCTTTGCACATTTTGATCTGGGCGAAAAGAGCGATCGCTAAACCCACCGACAAAACCACCTCTAGCAGCTATGTGAATGGCTTTAGCTGCCCAAAAATCAGCGGGAACATCTATAAATTCTATTCCTTGACGTTTGGGTGTAGGGTTAAAAGCAGCGGCTATTAAAGCTGCATATTGGGCGCGAGTCATGGCTTTATCTGGTTGATAACTACCATCAGCAAAACCTTGAGTTAAATTCATACTCACCAACGCCCGAATATATGCTTCTGCCCAATGTCCTACTAAATCAGAAAATGAGGGAATTTCTGTATCTGGTTTGACAATGTAGGGTGAAGGGATAGCTTTTGCTTCACCTCTGGTTGCTAAAGCTTGATAAATTAATGCTGCTACCTCTGCACGGGTAATTTCTCTGAGTGGTTCTAATAATTCTAGTTGTGGATAATTGACTATTAGCAGTTTTTGAGTAGCAACTGTGACTGCATTTGTAGCATAACTAGGAATTTGGGCGCGATCGCTATACACATTTAACCCGTTAGGATTACTGCCTGTAAATTTTAAACCATTAACAATTGATACTATCGCCTGTACTTTGGTTAAATTTTGCCCTGGTCTAAAAGTACCATCGGGAAAGCCACTCAAAAAACCAGCATCAGCCGCACTCGCAATAGCTGAAACTGCCCAAAAATCAGTTCGCACATCTTTAAATCTCTTCAGGTTATTACTAGCAGGTAGTTGAAAAGTTTTCGTAATTAAAGCCGCATATTGAGCGCGGGTAATTGGTGTAGCAGGTCGAAAAGTTCCATCAGGGAAACCACTAATAAAACCTTTATTCACCAATGCTTCTACAAAAGCCGCTGCCCAATGTCCATCTAAATCTGCAAAACTGCTACTAATAACTTGGCTAGGAGTATCGGCTGTAGCGGCGAGAAATTTTACTACTCCCTGAACTTGGGCAGGATTTAACTGATTGCCTACAGAAATCACTTTTTGGGATGATAAATTTTGAATATCAAAATCTTTGTGATCACGAAAAATATTATCAGCCGGATCTTCGGGTTTACCCAACTCAGGAATAGCATTACCATTTACTAATAAACCACCTTGGGTATTTTGGCAAATCAGATTTCGTCGTAATACCGGACTAGCATCACGAGAAAGGGCAATTCCTATGCGGTTATTGGCAAGTTTGTTATTAGCCACTAGAGGGGCTGCAAAATCGCTAATAGCTATTCCTACAGGGTTATTTTCAAATACATTCCGCAGCACTTCCCCTTTGCTATAACGTGCCATCATTAACCCACTGGCAGCATTTTGGATAAATACATTATCGAAAATGGCGGGTTTAGCTTTACCAGTTGCAAATATCCCTTCCCGTCCACATTTACTGAATGTATTATTAGCTAAAGTCGGTGCTGTTGATTCAATCCAAATCCCAGTACCCTTAGAAACAGGATTGATCACTGTTACCCCTAACAAACTGGCATTACCTAACAACAGCAATGTGATATCTTGCCAACCAAAGGTAGGACTTTGATACTGGCCACCGCCAGAAATGATGATTCCCTGACCTTTGTTAGATTCGTTACCTACTATGAGAATTTCCCCAGGAATAATCAGCGGAAAAACTTCACCTGTAGCCTTGCTATATGTTCCTGGTGCTAACTGAATAATTCCTGGTGTTGTAGTGGCTTTTAAGGCACGGGTAATACTTTTTAATGGACTCAACCGAGAACCAGTATTAGCATCGTTACCTATGACGGGATTTACATGGAGTGTCGCAACAACCATAATTTATACTTTATAATAATTTCAATAGTTTAAGGAGTCAGGAGTCAGGAGGAAGAACTACAAGCATCTGATAATTACCTTTCCTGGGGTGAAAGTGAGAAGATTGGGAAATAGGAAATTTTGGCTTTTTTTCTCCTATCAAGGAGAGGTTTTAAACCTGGAATTAAACAATTAATTAAACAATTGTCGTCAGGATTCAGGATACAGAATACAGGATTGAGAATGAATGAGAGTGTTTGAGTCATTATTGATAATTGATGAACAAACTTTCTCCTGTTAATTCTTACTACAAACAAATATTCTGACTCCTGACTCCTGACTCCTTGCAAATTATCAATTATCAATTGACAATCGAAACTGATTAACAACCTGATCTAATCCTACGGAATGGGCAGCTTTAAATAATAGGCGATCGCCCTCCTTTACATAAGTATTTAATCTGGTTACTAATTCACTATGAGTAGCAAAACATTCACAAGGAATTCCTTTTGCACTATCAGCAATAATTTCTGCATCTGTGCTATTAACTAAAACCAACAAACCATCTAAATGCAATTTTTGTACCATTTCCCCAACTTGTTGATGTAATTTTGGGGATCTGTCTCCTAACTCCTTCATTGCTCCTAATACGGCAATTTTCCGCTTTCCTGGTGTATCTGCTAATAACTGCAAAGCTGCTAACATCGCTTCTGGGGCGGCGTTATAAGTTTCATCTAAAATCACAATATCATTAGGTAATGTAAACCTTTGCGATCGCCCTCCTGGCATATTTACCATTACTCCAGCTTGCAATAATTTCCAATCAATTTCTAATACCTTAGCTACTGCTAATGCTGCTAAAAAATTAGTGGCATTATGACGACCTGGTAAGGGTAATGGTAAATCGATTCCTGCTACTTCTATAGTTTCATTATCAACTAATTTCCCGCGAATATCTCCACCGGAAAAACCATAACTAATCACTTTCCCCTGCCAAAATTTCTTTGCTGTCTCCATTAATAGGGGACTATCATAATTGAGAATTGCTACACTATCATCAGACATTTCTGCTAATAACTCACATTTAGCTTCTGCGATCGCTTGTTCTGAACCTAATAACTCAATATGCGCTGTTCCCACATTAGTAATAACACCGATATTTGGCCTAGCTATTTGTGTTAATTCCGCAATTTGTCCCCTCCCTCGCATGGCCATTTCTATGACTGCAAAATCATCTTCTGCACCCAGTTCTAACAACGTTTTAGGAACACCTATTTCATTGTTGAAATTTCCATAGGTTTTGTGAACTTGTCCTTTAGTTCCTAAAACTGCGGCGATCAGTTCTTTGGTTGTGGTTTTACCTACTGAACCTGTTACCCCAATTACAGGAATAATAAAGGAATCCCGCCACCATCTAGCAATTTGCTGATATGCCTTCAGGGTGTCGGGAACTTCTAATACAGGTATGTCAGTGTTTTCCTCAGTATAATCTACAATGGCGGCAATTGCACCCTTGGCGATCGCCATTTTTACAAACTTGTGTCCATCGAACTTTTCGCCGCGTAAGGCTAAAAACACTTCACCTGGTTGTAAAATCCTGGTGTCTGTTTGGATACCCTTGCTTACTTGAGCTAATGCAGATGCAGATAAATTTACAGGACGGGCTGATAGAACTTCAACCAATTGGGATAAAGTGGCCGAAACAGGCATACTGATAATCAATAAAAGTTAATTACCAAATCCTACAATCCTAGAGGACATAAATAAATAGGTAGCGAAGGCAATTCTTTTTCCTTTACAAAACTATAAGTTTACAAAACTTCATCTAAAATTATGTCATGAGATCCCCGACTTATGGAAGAAGTTGGGGATCTGGGTGTAATTTGTGCTACTTCCAGGTCAAGAAAGCAACGCTATGATACTTGAAGAGTTTGCTGTTCCCACATTGAGGGTGAACAGACACATGAAAAATTAAAACTTTTGCTTTGGTGAAAGACACCCAAAGGTGTGAATTTAGTGTTCTCCTGTTTTTTCAATTGTTTCAATAACTGCTAAACCTATACCAGAAGCTGCAATTAACAGGAGTGCTGAGATCAGATAGGCACTGGTCAGCATTCGGAGGGCTTCGTCAAAAAAAATATAGGTGGTCATGTGTTCACCTTCTGAACTTTAAGCGGCTACTAGTGTTATTTAGTGTAATTTTTTTCTTCACACCCTGATAGGTCAATCTCGGTGATTAATTCCTAGCAATAGTATCTTAACAAAACTTTAGCTATTTCAAAACCCCATGACAAAATTTTCTAGCTAAAGATTTGATGAAATTAAGCCAGATTTACTTAAAATCTATATGACAAGGGAACAGGCAACAGGCAACAGGGAACAGGGAAGAGGTTTTTGGATATTTTACTTTTCGTTACATATTGCGGTTTTTTCTGTTCACCTACTTACAAACAAGCTTGAATTGTAGCAGTTACTGATTTTGATAATGATACTAATTCATAACCTCCTTCTAAACCAAATAAGATTTTTCTAGTTACGCCTAAACAATATTGAGTAAATAAACCAAAATCTTCGGGTTGCAAAGAGATGCTTGCTAAAGGATCATCTGCTAAAGCATCATAACCAGCACTAACAATCAATAAATCTGGTTGAAAGTTGTTTAAAAACGGTAGTATTTTGTATTGCCACAAAAGTTGATAAATGCTGATATCACTACCGGGAGGTACAGGAAAATTTAACACATTATTATGAAAACCTTTTTCAGAACTTCTCCCAGTACCAGGGTAAGCAGGATATTGATGTAAAGAACAATAAACAATTTCTGGGTAACTTTCTACTATGGCTTGAGTACCATTGCCGTGATGTACATCCCAGTCTAAGATGGCGACACGGTTGATACCTGGTTGTTGTAAGGCATATAAAGCGGCGATCGCTGCATTAGAAAATAAGCAAAACCCCATTCCTGTATTACTTTCGGCATGGTGTCCTGGTGGACGTGCTAACACAAAGGCGGGATTTTCTCTACTTAAAACCTCATTCACCCCATCTAACCAAGCACTTACGGCTAACAAAGCTACATCATAACTGCGGGGAGAAACTGGTGTGTCTCCATCTAAATAACCACCACCAGTAGCAGCAATATCTTTTAGTTTTTGAATGTATGTTGCAGTGTGGGCGGTTTCTATCCAAGACATTAACTCCTGTTTGACTGCTGTGGGGGTTAACCAGTGGATTTTTTGGGCAAAGTCAGCAGTTTTTAAAGCCTTGACAACCGCACTTAAACGTTCTGGTTTTTCTGGGTGGTAGCGTCCAGTTTGGTGTTCGAGAAATTCGTCAGAATAGATGACTGGTAGCATGGGCGGGAATAGCAAAATACTGAATGCAATTCTAGCCTGACTGCTCGTTGCTGTAACCAGTCATGATATCACTGGGTTCATCCAGCATTTCGGGAACTAAAGCTTGATTTCCGCGTTTTTCTGTCGCTGTTTGTTCTCTGATTACATGATCCATTTTCAGTGGATGTTTGATTTTGTCTAGTACCTCTGGACTTAGTTGGGATGCGTCTCCTTTTGGGTTTTGCTTTTGGGCTTGATTAAAAACTGGTTCTTTATTCATGAATATTTTTACAACTTTACCAATCAATTGTAAAAAATTTGATTGTTAAAGTTACCTGTCTAGAGAAATATATCCCCAATGTCAGGAGTCAGGAGTTATTAGTTTTGGATTTTGGATTTTGGATTGTTTTTTTCTCTCCAAGCTAAAATCTAAAATTTTCCTCCCTATTCATTCTTGGAAACTTTTAAAGTAAGTATTCAGCTATCAGTAATCAGTAATTAGCTTATAATGGCAGAAACAAAGATTTTGCAGCATTAATTGAGGAAGTTTACACTCTGTGAATTTGTGAAAATTGATTGTTTGTATTTTAGCCTTGAAAGCTTACTGCTGATAGCTGACAGATGAATACTTACTTACTAATTTTGTGGGCTGGGCATATTGTCCGCCCTCTTTCTGTTTTTAGGAATTATACAACGGATTAACAGTAAATAATGAGACACAATCTGAAAATTATAACATGACTAATGCGCTGCTGGGCTATCAAATATCAAACTGATTTTCTTCCTCAATCCTCAATCTTGAATTCTTAATTCTGAATCCTCAATTATTAGCTTCATTTTTTTAATAAAATCTTGAATTTGTGAATTTATGATTTGATAATTATTCTGACTACTGACTACTGACTACTGACTCTTGACTCCTAAATTCTTACTTTTCTCTGATATGATCTTTTTGTTTGACTGTCTTTACCACAAACGGGGTCAATATATGTTAGAATTATAGCAAAATATGACAATTTTTCAAGATTAATTTGACATAATTTTGTATTTTGTCAAGTACAAAGGCTAAAATCTACGTTTTTTGGAGTTTTGCGGTTTATGACAACCTCACAGGAGAGGATTATCCCGACGGATTTACGACAAGAAATGTCGCAGTCTTATCTAGAATACGCTATGAGCGTAATTGTCGGTCGGGCGTTACCAGATGCTAGGGATGGCCTTAAACCTGTACACCGTCGCATCCTCTACGCTATGCACGAGTTGGGTTTGCTGCACGATCGCCCGTTTAGAAAGTGCGCCCGTGTGGTGGGGGAAGTTTTGGGTAAATATCACCCCCACGGTGACACTGCGGTATATGATGCTTTGGTACGGATGGCGCAGGATTTTTCCATGCGATCGCCTTTAATTAACGGTCATGGTAATTTTGGTTCTATTGACAATGACCCACCGGCGGCAATGCGTTATACAGAGTGTCGTCTACAAGCATTAACTAGTCATTCCTTATTGCAAGATATTGAAGCTGAAACTGTAGATTTTATTGATAACTTTGATGGTTCACAACAAGAACCCACGGTTTTACCTTCCCGTATTCCCCAACTATTACTGAATGGCTCTTCGGGTATTGCGGTAGGAATGGCTACTAATATTCCTCCGCATAATTTGGGAGAATTGATTGATGGGTTAGTGGCATTAATTCACAACCCAGAAATAAATGATATTCAATTAATGCAGTATGTTCACGGTCCAGACTTCCCTACAGGGGCGCAAATTCTAGGAACATCAGCCATTAAAGAAGCATACACCAGCGGACGGGGTTCGATTACTATGCGGGGTGTAGCGACAATTGAAACTATTTCAAATCGCAACCGCCCAGACAGGGAAGCAATAATTGTTACTGAGTTACCCTACCAAACCAACAAAGCGGCATTAATTGAAAAAATCGCCGAGTTGGTGAATGATAAGAAAATTGATGGTATTGCAGATATCCGAGATGAGAGCGATCGGGATGGAATGCGAATCGTCATAGAATTAAAACGTGATGCCTATCCCCGTGTGGTTTTAAATAACCTTTATAAACAAACCCCACTTCAGTCCAACTTTGGCGCGAATATGTTGGCTTTGGTGAACGGGGAACCACAAATACTCACCCTGAAAAACTTCCTCAGCGTCTTTTTAGATTTTCGCATTGAAACCATTAACAGACGTACTCGTTACCAACTGAGAAAAGCAGAGGAAAGAGATCATCTATTACAAGGTTTATTAATTGCCCTCTCTCATTTAGATGCAATTATTAACCTGATTCGTAGCGCTCCGGATGCACCCACAGCCAAAGGCGAATTAATCAGCAATTATGGACTTTCCGAAGTACAAGCGGATGCAATTTTACAGATGCAGTTGCGGCGGTTAACAGCCTTAGAAGCTGATAAAATTCGCTTAGAACATGAAGAATTGCAAGTACAAATTGCAGATTTGCGGGATATATTGGATAGAAGGGAACGGGTACTGGAAATTATTGAAACCGAAGTTACCCAAATTAAAACCCAGTTTGCCACACCGCGACGCACAGCGATCACCCATGCAGAAGGGGAAATAGATGATATTGACTTGATCGCTAACGAGAAAGTTTTGATTTTGGTGACACAACAAGGTTACATCAAACGGATGCCCGTGAATACCTTTGAAGCTCAAAACCGGGCTACCAGAGGAAAAGCCGGTGCTAAAGTCAAAGAAGATGATACCATCGAGCATTTTTTAACCTGCTGTGATCATGATAGCGTGTTATTTTTTAGCGATCGCGGCGTAGTTTACAGCCTCAAAGCTTATCAAATACCAGAAGGTTCACGCACCAGTCGGGGTACTCCCATCGTGCAGATGTTACCCATACCCAAAGAAGAAAAAATCACATCTATCGTACCCGTAGACGAATTTAGCAGCGAAGAATATTTAGTCATGCTCACCAAAGGCGGTAACATCAAGAAAACCGCACTAGAAGCATTTAGCAACATTCGCGCTAACGGGTTAATAGCCATATCCTTAGAAGAAGGCGATCATCTGCGTTGGGTGAGACGTGCCAAAGTAGAAGATAGTATCATCATCGGTTCACGTCATGGTATGGCCATACACTTCCGTTGTACCCATGATCAACTGCGTCCTTTAGGAAGGGCGACTCGTGGGGTAAAATCAATGAAACTCAAAGCTGGTGATGAACTGGTAGGAATGGATATTCTTCCCGCTGCCATTCTCGACACCTTAAATACAGACACAGAAGCAGAAATAGAAGAAGAAACTATCGAAATTGAAGAAACCACCGAAAATAGCGAAGAAACCACCGAAACACCAAACAGCACAGGACCATGGGTATTGATCATCACGATGGGAGGATATGGAAAGCGCGTACCCGTAGGACAATTTAGACTACAAAACCGCGCCGGACAAGGTATCACCGCCACCAAATTCAAAAACCGTAAAACCAAGGATCAACTAGCAACCCTGCGAATAGTTAACCCTGACGAAGAGATCATGATGGCCACGAATCGCGGTATTATTATTCGTCAATCTGTAAATGCAATTTCCGTACAATCACGTACAGCAACCGGGGTGAGAGTACAGAAACTAGATGAAGATGACGCAATTACTGGAGTAGCAGTAGTTCCCCCCGATGCTGGAGATGCTGAAGATTCCGCCGAGTAAATTTATGAGGGAGAAGTTAAAATCCTTACTCCCTTACCTAGTAGCTTTAACTAGCGGGGCATTGATGGGGGTGACAGTCGCCCCCGTCGGTGCTTGGTTTTTTGCTTGGGTTGCCCTTGCTCCCCTTTGGGTGATAGTTGTTAAATATACTAATAAATCCCTGCCCCCTGCCTTTTTATGGGCGATCGCCTATCATGGAATAGCCCTATCATGGATCACAGGTATTCACCCCATGAACTGGTTGGGTGTACCTTGGTGGCCAAGTTTATTTATTACCATCTTTTGCTGGTCATTTATTAGCCTGTGGGGAGGTTTGTTAGTCTCTCTTTGGGCGTTTTTGATGGTGCGGTTAGATAAACAAAAGTCTTGGTTAAGGGTGTTAATTGGTACTGCTTTATGGTGTGGTTTGGAAAGTTTGTGGAGTTCTGGATCTTTGTGGTGGAGTTCTCTTTCTTACACCCAATCACCGCATAATTTGGTAATTTTGCATTTGGGGCAAGTTTCGGGACCGAATACTGTAACGGCGGTTATTGTGGCGGTTAATGGTTTGGTTGCGGAGTCTTGGATATATAATCTCACGCAAAGACGCAAAGGCGCAAAGGAAGAAAAGAAAGAAACAAAAACCTCTGTGTTCTCTGCGTCTCTGTGGTTCGTTAATAAATATTTAATTTCAGCTATAATACTGTTAATGATCTCCCATTTTTTGGGGTTTGTTCTTTATTCTCAACCTTTGAATAATCATGAAAATTCAGGTTTGAAAATAGGTGTTATTCAAGGTAATATTCCTAATGAAATTAAGTTGCTTCCTCAAGGATTTAGACGAGCAATTACAAACTATACTAATGGATATTTAACATTAGTAAATCAAGGTGTTGATGGGGTGTTAACTCCTGAAGGTGCTTTACCTTTATATGAACGTAATTTTCAAAATACTCCTTTGTTAGATGCGGTGAAGGATAAAGGGGTTGTAGTTTGGATAGGTGGTTTTGGGGAAAGGGGGAGAAGTTATACTAATAGTTTATTTGGGGTAAATGGTAAAGGGGAAGTTACTAGCAGATATGATAAGTCAAAGCTTGTACCTTTGGGTGAATTTGTTCCTTTTGAAGAAGTTATTGGGGCGTTAGTTCAACGGTTATCTCCTTTGGATGAACATCAAGTTCATGGGGCAAAAAATCAAGTTTTTGATACTCCTTTGGGGCGGGTTATTGTGGGTATTTGTTATGAGTCTGCTTTTTCGGAAATCTTTAGATATCAGGCTTTTAATGGGGGTAAATTTATTTTAAGTTCTTCTAATGATGCTCACTATACAGCAGCAATGGCAGATCAACATCATGCCCAGGATATCATGCGAGCAATTGAAACTGATCGATGGGCAGTAAGGGCAACAAATACCGGTTATTCGGCTTTTGTCGATCCTCATGGGAGAACTTTGTGGAAGTCAGGGTATAATAGTTATGAAACTCATGCGGAAATTATTTATCCTCGTCAAACTCAGACTTTATATGTGCGTTTGAGAGATTGGTTGATGCCTTTGTTGTTGGTTTTGGGGTTTTTGCGGTGGTTTGTGACTAAATAGCCAGGAATTTTGGTAAGTAAGATTTGCTGCTGTGAGCAGATGAATAAAGCATATCCTAGTAACTTGACATGGGAACTCTCTGACTTTTAAAACATCCTCTAACCACCAGTCACCAATCAGCAATCCCCTCTACTGATGAATCTGCGTTGCTTTGAGCATATGATAGGTAATAATCAACTGTGTCAAAGCTAGGGGGTAACTTTGCAATGTTTCCCCAGTTGTACCAGCGATTTTACCAAGTTCAGGATTTATTTCGCGATCGCAAACATTCTTTAAATAAGGCAGATCATTACACATGATATGCTCTATTTTATTCACCTGTTCTAAGGTAGCGTGTCCATCAACTTCCAACACATCCACTGGTTTACCCATATCTCGGACTAGTCCCAAACGCACCGCTGATTCAGAATCATCATTATCTGGGTGAATAATCTGAGTAAAATCAGGATGGGGAATAGTTGGACGCAGTACCAAACGTACATTTAAATGTCCATTGCTTTCATCCTCATTTTCATTGGGAGGATAGAAACTTACCACAATATCAGACCATTGACGTTGGGGACGAATAAACGCTTCTGAGTCAGGTTCCCGTTTTTCTAACTCTGCTAATACTTGTTCTTCACTATAACCGCGTTTTTCTGTATCCCGTTTAACCTTCCATTTTGCCCGTAGTGATTCAGGAGGAGCAAGATAAACCTTAACATCATAAGCATCACGAGCAGCACGGGTAGAGTAACCCAGTAGACCTTCAATAATGACAAACTTATTCGGTTTAATGTACTGTGGAGGCTCAAATTTACCCGTTTTGTGGCTATAAACAGGCTTTAGAATTGTTTGACCTGTACGTAGCAACGATAAATGCTGCTGCATAATATCTAAGTAATTACAATCAGGATGCAAGGCTGTAATACCGATTTCCGCCCGTTGTTGACGATCATAACGGTGGTAATCATCGGTACAGATGAGTGTAACATTCTCCGGTCCAAGTACCTGAGCAATACCCCTAGTTAGCGTAGTCTTTCCTGCTGCGCTATCACCAACAATACCAAGAATGATTGGACGACTCATCTTACCCCCTTGAATACAAGCTGGTTACTTAATGCTGGTTACTTAATAATGTTTCTGGAGAACATTTTTAGTTAGTTTATTCATTCTAGTGGCAAATTAGTTAAAAAATTTCAGCTTTCTCTTTTCTCGCAACATCTCTCAACATAATCCTGCTCTTATCCTGATTCAAAAACTGTAAAATTCGCATTTATAAGAAAATCGAGTGAGCCAAAACCACCGAAATAAAGTATCTCTGCCACGCTCCGATACCTTATTGTACTTCAGGCGGTGGATGTAGGCCAACGGATTGCTCATGCGTGGGGCAATCATGGTATATTGTTTTTTAACAGGATCGGTATATAGAAGAGTTGACAAATAATTTTAAATTTGATATGATGAGATTGATAAGGAAGAACTATGCTAAATTAATTAAAAATTAATTGAATATACGGATTTAGTTCAATAAATATTTAGTATCATTAGTATTATTAGCATCACAGTAATGGCAAAACAAACCATAGGCTTAGAACAAAATCTGTATGATTATTTACTTTCTGTTTCTGTACGTGAACCAGAAATTTTAACCCAACTACGTCAAGAAACCGCCCAGCTACCAATGTCCATAATGCAAATTTCCCCAGAACAGGGACAATTTATGGCACTGTTGGTTAAATTACTAGGAGCAAAAAAAACATTAGACATAGGAGTATTTACGGGTTATAGTTCCTTAGTAGTGGCGTTGGCTTTACCAGCAGATGGTAAAATTATTGCCTGTGATGTCAGTGAAGAATATACCAGCATAGCTAGACGATATTGGGAAAAAGCAGCAATAGCAGATAAAATTAACTTGCATATTGCCCCAGCTTTGGAAACTTTGGATAACTTGTTAGCAGCAGGAGAAGCAGAAAGTTTTGATTTTGCCTTTATTGACGCTGATAAAGGAAACTATGAAAATTATTATGAGCGATCGCTGCAATTAATTCGACCCGGTGGACTAATTGCCGTTGATAACGTGTTATGGTCTGGAAAAGTGGCAGATCCAGAAATACAAGATAATCAAACTAAAAAAATTCGCGCCTTTAATCAAAAATTATATCAAGATTCAAGAATTACCTTGAGTCTAGTTCCCATAGCTGATGGTTTGACATTAGCAAGGAAAAATTGAAAAATTGGTGATTGGTGATTGGGAATAAAAAAACTCCTGACTCCTGACTACTTGAACTCCTGACTCCTGACTCCTAATAACATTCCTTGTGGTACGCTATCTGCTTTAGATAGTATCGAGGTAAGGAAGATGTCTAAACTGCGGGTGGGGTTGCTGTTTGGTGGACGTTCTGGAGAACATGAAGTATCAATAATTTCTGCAAGGGCGATCGCAAATGCTTTGAGTGCAAAAGCAAATAGTCAGAAATATGAAATTGTGCCTTTTTACATCCAAAAAAATGGTGTTTGGCAAGGGGGAGAAACTGCACAACAAGTTTTAAAATCTGGTGTAGCCACAGAAAATCCCGCCATAACCCCTAATTTATGGCAATTTCCCGCAGAAACAGCAGAAATTGATTTGTGGTTTCCCATACTCCACGGACCAAATGGCGAAGATGGAACAATTCAAGGTTTACTAACATTAATACAAGTTCCCTTTGTTGGTTCTGGGGTGTTAGGTTCAGCCACCGGTATGGATAAAATCGCTATGAAAACCGCTTTTGCCCAAGCAGGTTTACCCCAGGTAAAATACAAAGCAATAACGAGGGCGCAAATTTGGTCAAATCCTTGTATATTTCCTAAATTGTGTGATGAAATAGAAGCAACATTAGGCTATCCTTGTTTTGTCAAACCTGCTAACCTGGGTTCATCCGTAGGAATAGCCAAAGTGCGATCGCGTCAAGAATTAGAAGCAGCTTTAGATAACGCTGCAACCTATGACAGACGCATCATAGTCGAAGCCGGAGTAGTTGCCAGAGAAGTAGAATGTGCGGTTTTAGGTAACGACAACCCCAAAGCCTCCGTTATTGGTGAAATTACCTTTGATAGCGATTTTTACGATTACGAAACTAAGTATACTGAGGGTAAAGCAGATTTATTAATACCTGCTCCTTTACCAGAAACAGTAGTTCAACAAATTCAAGAAATGGCATTACAAGCCTTTGCCGCTGTTGATGGTGCGGGTTTAGCGCGGGTAGACTTTTTCTATGTAGAAGCGACTGGAGAAATTTTGATTAACGAAATTAACACCTTACCAGGGTTTACATCTACAAGTATGTATCCGCAACTTTGGGCAAATACTGGTATTTCTTTTACAGAATTAGTAGATCAATTAATTCAACTGGCCATTGAAAGACATACCAATTCTAAATTGGAAGATTCAGTAAAGTAATTTGCAGATAATGGGTAAAAAGTAGCATAATATCCAATTTTTTGGAAATTTTTGGTAAAAAAACCGCTATTTTGCCAAAAAGCTACTTTCAACCCCCTTTATCCTACTGTTAAATAACACTTATGTCTTCTAGTACAATAAACTACTAGAGGATGCAAGTGGAAATGAATCATGAACAGTCACAATGCAAAACCAGAACCAACCACAAATGTAAAAAGCACTTCAGAAGAATTAAAAAATACATCTCCACCTAAAAAACTGTTGCTAAAGCATCCTTGGTTATGGTTTGTGGGGTTGTTAGTTATTCCCCTGGGAGTGGGAATATTTGGCTATTTCCAGCTAATTTATATTGGCTACGTTCCCAAAATAGAACCAGAAAAACCCATTGAAGTAGTCAGTGAAAAAGAAAACACCCCAGCAGCTAATATCAGTAATCCTACACCTTTATGGTTAATGTTGGCGATCGCCCTCAGTTGTGCATCTGGTTGTTGGGTTATTTATCGCATACTCAAACTTCCACAACGTATTTAAGAAAGGGTGTCGAGCAATAGGTGACAGGTGACAGGTGACAGGTGACAGGTGACAGGTGACAGGTGACAGGTGACAGTGAAGAAGTAGGGGAGAAGATTTTCCCCAATGACTAATGGCTAAAAACAAATAACAAAAAGTGCCAACTTGGCAACCAATCTGTAAGCAACCCAGTTAAATTATTAAAAGATAAACAACTTCAATGTTGTGGTTATCTGGGGTTACTACATAAAATAGCTTATTCTTAAAAAGGCTGTTTCACAAATTTTGATTATGAACGAACAAAGCAATCTACTAATATTTTGTTGGGCTATTAGTTCAGCAAAAAAATAATAAAAAATCAAAGAAATCAAAAAGAAATCAGGTTTAACATTTGCTGCAACAGGAATACTCACATCATCTAGACACTATCGTTGAAATACATAGCCCCCTAAATAACGGATAGCGTCTATCAACACATATTCCTGAACGCCCCAGCAGCAAATGTAGAGTGGGAGAAAAAAGGCGCTTGGTATGCCTTCTCCCACTCTTATTTTATCAATTGATAATTGATAATTGATAATTGACAATGGTTTAAATTACAGTTGAACAGAAATTGGTATCCTGCAAAAATTTCATAATTTCTCTATTCACTACATCATTAGCGCCAGTGGATGCGTCATGATAACAATTTTCTATAATTTTCAACTGTGAATGAGGAATATAATGATGTAATTTTTCACCGTGACTCACAGGAAACCAACTATCTTGATCACCCCATAAAATTAAAGTTGGACATTCAATAGCAGTGAGACTATTTTGAATTTCAGTTAACATATTTGGTTTTTTAGCTTGTAAATTCTGAATTTCTCTAGCTGCTATTTGTAATTCTTCCGCAACTTTCACTAAAGTTCCTGGAATTTCAATAAAAGGATACGTGATCCAATAAACATCTTCCTCTGTGAGAATAGCAGGATTAAATAACACTTTTCGTCTTTCTATACCCATGACTTCCCTAACTAGAGGTGCAAACACATAAGCAAGACGTAAAAAATCAATTGTGTGGATAATTTCTAATGGTGTTTGTGCTAATAAACCCATTGCCCAATGAGGTAAGGTTTCGGTAAAAATGGGCGCATTCATAACCACTAAACTCCCAATTAATTGAGGATTTTTAGCCGCTAATGCTAAAGAAACTAACGCACCTAAAGACTCAGCGACAATGACGGGAGGTTCATCACATAAAGATTGAATAATACGTTCTAATTCAATTATTTGATGACCACTCTTTTCTCTACGGTAAATAGGTTTTTCCGAAAAACCATAACCTTTAGCATCAAAACAAATTACCCGAAAATATTTAGATAATGGTTCAATACTATATCGCCAATTATAACTCCAACTGCCCAAACCATGTAATAAAATTAATGGTTTACCTTTACCTTTTTCGCCATAAGCAATTTTGATAGGATAGCCATACGCATCAGTAATAATTATATTTTGTTGACCTTGAGGAAAATGAAATTGCCACCAGTTTTTCATATGATTAGGGAATAGGGAATAGGGAATAGAATATTTTGAGTTAGTTAATGATTAATTTACCCACCATTTAAAGCTTTCCATAGCATTCCTATAAAAATAACAGGTAATGCAATTAAAACAATACTAAGTAAAACCAAACCTGCAAAAAGAGCAATAATAAAACCTTGATCAGCCTTCTTTTTTTCACCAGGAGATTTTAAGTAATCTTCCAATAAAATCAGGTTGTAATTATTTGCTCTCCAAGCAAAATCAAATAAATCTCCCAACATCGGAATAGCACCGACTAAAGCATCAATGATAATATTAACTATCATTCTGCCTAAAGTTGCTTTTGATATACCTAACTTTGCCGATTCAATGATAATATAAAGAGAAAATATCAATCCCAAAACATCACCACCAACAGGTATTAATCCCAAAATTGGATCTAAACCAATACCTACTGGAGTTCCAGGAATGGTAATAGCATTATCTAAGAGTTTACTAATTTGTTGTAAACGTTTTAATGTTGGTGCATAACCATCAGATTCAATGTAAGTTTTTTTGGAAGAATTAGTCATTAGTCATTAGTTATTAGTTATTAGTTATTAGTTATTTTTACCCAGTCACCAGTCCCCAGTCACCTCTTTTTCATAGATTCACCAACAATTACATTTAATTGGTTGCCAACCAGGAGAACAAAGGCACTCATCCACAACCATAACATTAATACTATAAAAGTTCCCACTGTACCATAAACTTTATTATAATTTCCAAAGTTAGTGACATAAATGCGAAATCCTGCGGAAACTAACGCCCAAAAAATAGCTGCTAAAACTGCTCCTGGCATCAATGGTATACCTGGTTTCCACACGCTGGGACCATAACGATAGACTAAACTAAATGTGGCAGCAACAATAACTAAAGCTAATGGCCAAAGTAGCAGTTGCCAAAGAGGTAATAAGAATGATAAATAAGGATTACCACCTACTACCATTCCTAGAAGTAAATCGCTAATAAATACTAGGAAGGAAGCCAGCATTAAAAGTAATATAGTCCCAATTGTTAGTGCTATAGAAACGAGTTTGGCTTTCCAAAAAGGACGGGTATTTTCTGGGGGAATTTGTTCAATTTGATCAAAAGCAGTCATAGCGGTACTAACTGCACCAGAAGCAGTCCAAATAGCGATCGCAAAACTGAAAGAAAATAACTCAGAATTTTTAGATTCAGCAATTTCTTGTGTAGCAAAATCACTAATTAAAGTCCATGCTTCTTGGGGTACAACCTGACTCAGTTGCACTGTGAGTTGAATAAAAGTATTTCGCAAAGATTCTGCAAACAAACCAATGGCTGTAAGCACAGCTAGAATTGCTGGAAACAAGGATAACATAGCATTAAAAGCGATTTCTGAAGCCAGTCCTAAAAGTCTTCTTTCTATGGTTCTGGCAAATGTTTTTTTCAGTGTACGCCAATTTAGGTGAAGAAAGAACTTGATCCAGCGATGCTTGAGTATATTCAGCATATTAGCGCGGTGTTTCTAGAATTTCTATTGATGGTTTCCTCAGCGATTCTACTGTAAGTTGGAGTTTGGCATTTCTTTGAGTTTCTATTCCTATTTCCGTGTTGATCCGCTGATCACTGATTTGCCATTTTAATTGTAGGTATTCTGTAATAGCTTGCGATCGCTTCTGAATTATATCTTGTGCTTCGGTGACTTCCTGGTTAACTGTGATTTCCAGATTTAAATTAGGATGTTGCTGCAAAATTTCACCAGCACGATCTAACAATTTACTATCATTCGGCGTTAATACTGATTGATTTCTAGCAAAAGATATACTTCCTAAAAATGTGCCTATTCTCTGCATATTCACTTTAGCAGATTGGTAATCAAGCTTATTTCTAATATTATCTGCCAAAAGAACTTGTGCATCTCTATCAATATCTCTTCCACTCAGATAAACTAACCGAATCCTTAATGGTTCAAGGGAACTACTAATTAACTGATAATCAATTAATTGTGCTGGTTCAGGCAATTGGATATCACTTAAAGCTAATTCAACTTCTTGGACTAAATTTGTTTGCAATTGAGAAATATTCACCACTGGTTCAACAGGCTTTTCTTCTGCTAATTGGCGTAGAATTTCGTTGGATGCAGTAGGAATTTCAATCAATTTTAATACTATCAATTCTGGCGGTCTTCCTAAACGTTCTGCCAACATTTGAATATAATTTTTTTGTTCTTCAGGTGTGTATTGTTTACTGCTAAATATCTGAAGTTGAATTGTCAATTTATTATTTTGCTGTAAAGTAGAAATCCCACTAATATAAGAACGAGGTTCACCATTGGGAAAAGTGGCAAATGTCTTCTGCCATACTTCTGTCGCTGCTCCCCGAATTTGGTTTTCCTGTTGTTGTAAAGCAATTTCTCGCCGCAGTTGGATCAAAGATTGATTCAGCGGAAAAATAATCACACCAATGGTACTAAAAATTAACAAAAATCTTCCAGGTAAACCTCCAACTCTTCTCATTTGATTATAGGCTGGGAATTTCTCTAAAATATGCTGCATCCACAAACTTTCTTTATCTGTTTTTCTCCACTCTTTAACTTTTTCTCGTACCTGATGATTATCAATATGTAAACTTAAAAAAACCAACATAGCTGTAAAAGTAATCGCCACTAAATTGGTAAAAAATAGCAATCCCCCACCACTCGCTACCTGTAAACCTTTAACAGAATCTAAACTAATTGCTATACCAATACCATAACCTACAACACATAAGGGTGGCATTAAAGCTACTGCGATCGCCACACCAGGAATAGAAGTTGCTACTCCTTTTGGTTCTTTACAAATTGCTACTGAACCCACAGCACCAGAAAATAACGCCACTACCAAATCTAAAATATTAGGACGAATTCTAGCAGCAATTTCCGCAGTCATTTCTTTAAATGGTAAGAAAGATACTAATAGCACTGCAAAGGTAATGGCTACTACACAACTCAATACCAAATTAAAAAGCGCCCGCATCGCTAAAATGACATCACCTGCTGCTAATGCTAGTCCATTAGCCAGAATACTCCCCATCAATGGAGAAATTAACATTGCCCCAATAATTACTGCTGGACTGTTCAACACTAATCCCAGTGTAGCAATACCCGCTGCAAACAAAACCTGAATCCAATAGCTGACATCCTCCAGGCTTACGGATCTGCATATATCCAGGTATACTTGTTCTTTGCGGGCTTGGCTAATTCCCAGGTTGTCTGCAAATTTATCTCTGAACATATTTAAATTTTGATGAAAGTCCAGTTTTACTGTCAATATATAGCAGGGAACAGGGAACAGATTGTATATCAAAATTTATACATAGAAGCTACTATGATATCATGTCCACCCAATCACTTACGATATAGCTGTTTCGTGAGTAATTGCCTTTTCCCAATTACCAATTACCAATTACCAGCCTCAACAGATATGATAATTGTGCAACCGAAAATTATATGAATCAAGATTTAACACAAAAATGGTTATCCGAAATTCAAAGCCTCAAACAGCAGATGGCTGAACTGCAACAAAAACGTGATGAAGCTTGGGAAAGTTCACAAAAATGGCGACAACTCTATAACACTGAATCAGAACAACGTCGCACTGATGCCAAGATGTATCAACAAGAAATTGCATCTTTAAAAGCTGAACTTTGGAAACTTCAAGGTATTAAGACTGATACAATTATAGAAACTACCATAACGGCTATTGAGTCAGAACTAACCGAACACACATCTATAGAAGAAGTAAAAGCTAAACTGATCGCTGTGACTCAAGAACGCGATCGCCTCATTCAAGCATTAAAAACAGAACAGGAAAATCACGAGCAAACCCGTAAAAACCTCACCACAGCTTTAGGTGATGCTATTGATAGTTTGACACAGTTGAGAGCAGCCACAAAGGCAACAGAGGAAGTAGGGGAAGCAGGGGAGGTGGGAGATAACGCAAGTCCCTAGTTATCAACTTGGGTTAATATGTACTAAAAGAATGGAATTATATTTATGGTTCAAACTCCTCAAGCACCAGTCAATTATTTTTCCTTTGAAGATTACTATGCCTATGATGATGGCACTGGAAATCGCTATGAATTAGTAGATGGAGAATTAGTTTTAATGCCACCAGAATCAATTTTTAATTCTGATATATCAAGACGACTTTTATTTGCACTTTCTAAATGCGTTCCTCTTTATATGTTAGCATACAAAGAAATTATGATTGAGGTAAGTGGACGTAGAGCTAAGGTAAGAATCCCCGATTTATTAGTCTTGGGTGAAGAATGTCGCACTGCTTTAGAAGCGACAAAAAAAGGAACTATTACCCATGAAATGCCACCACCATTAATAGCTATAGAAGTGGTATCACCTGGTACTGAAAATGAAGTTAGAGACTATCGCTTCAAGCGTTCTGAGTATGCCGCTAGGGGAATTTCTGAATATTGGATTGTTGATCCTGTACAGAACAAAATTACGGTTTTATCTTTAGTAGAAGGCTTTTATGAAGAATTTATTTATACAGGTGATGAATTAATTAAAAGTGAAGTATTGCCAGAAATTAAGATTAAGGTCAGTGATATTCTGGTTTAATAGATAGCTATTAAAATCAGAGGAAGCAGGGGAAACAGGGGGGTAATTATTTGTATTTTCCCAATCACCAGTCCCCAGCCTTCTTTAAAAACCCATAGCCTCAGCTACCGCTTGCAAATCTGCGGGTATACCCTGTTTAAACTGAGCATGACTGTGTTTAATGGCTGTATCTGGATCTTTCAAACCATTACCAGTGAGAACACAAACCACTGTCGCACCAGTAGGAACTTGATCTTTCACCTTTAACAACCCAGCTACAGAAGCGGCGCTGGCAGGTTCACAGAAAATACCTTCCGATGACGCTAACAAGCGATAAGCGTCCAAAATTTCCTCATCTGTAACAGCGTTAAAACTACCCATACTAGCAGTTTGAGCAGCGATCGCTTTATCCCAACTCGCAGGATTACCAATTCTAATCGCCGTTGCTAAGGTTTCAGGATGTGCCACTGGTTGACCATTTACCAACGGTGCAGCCCCAGCAGCTTGAAAACCCATCATTTTCGGTAAGCGATCGCATTTTCCTGCCTGATGGTATTGACAAAAACCCATCCAATATGCTGTGATATTTCCCGCATTTCCCACCGGAATACACAACCAATCAGGAGCATTACCCAAAGCATCCACCACTTCAAAAGCCCCTGTTTTCTGACCTTCCAAGCGGTAAGGATTGACAGAATTTACCAAAGTAATCGGATAATGATCCGCCATTTCCCGGACAATTTCTAAAGCCCGATCAAAATTTCCTTTAATAGCTAAAACTTCAGCCCCGTATAATAAAGCTTGAGCCAACTTACCTAAAGCCACATAACCATCAGGAATCAATACAAACGGGCGCATTCCTCCACGTTTAGCATAGGCGGCAGCAGCAGCGGAAGTATTGCCTGTACTAGCACAAATCACAGCCTTAGCACCAGCTTCCTTAGCCTTGGTAATAGCCATAGTCATACCCCGGTCTTTAAAACTGCCAGTGGGGTTCAGACCATCATATTTAACAAATACCTGCACCTGCTTACCAATACGTTCAGCGATCGCTGGTACAGGAATCAAAGGAGTATTACCTTCCAACAAAGTCACCACGGGGGTACTTTCGCTCACAGGCAAGTATTCACGGTAGGCTTCTATTAGCCCCGGCCAAGGTTGGCGATGAGATTTAGCAACAGACAAGCTCACAGTCACAGGATTCTAAACTTCTTAACTAGGGATTAGGAAATGAGAAAAATAGATTTTTTTTGATAGTGTCAATCACTTTACCATGCAAATGGCGATATCTAGCAACAGATGAGGCAGGAAGCAGGAGTCAGGAGTTCTAGGAGTCAGGAGTTCCAGGAGTCAAGAAGTAATATCTTATTCTCCCCAATCACCAATCACCAATCACCATTATCGCAGTCACTTATGATTTAGCAGGAAACCTATTAGAGTATGTAATTAAAAGTATACTTGATTTTAAGAAAGGTTAAGATGACTTTATAATAATATCTCTAATGGTGTGAGTTTAGTTTCGGAAAGAACATAACTATGTCAACTTTATCATCCAGTGTTGCCAGCTGCGAATCTCATAGTGAATTGGTAAAGAAGCTCACCAAGGCTTACTACCAAGACGAACAACAAGAAAAATTTATTGACCTGCAAGCAGAAGTAGATTCCCTGCTGCAACAGTTACAGAACCTCAAAAGCCAAAGACTAGAAACTTCTAGCCACGAATAATAAATTAACCAGCGAGGTCATCATTCCAGGCGCTGATTAATTTTCGACCAGCGCCTCAAGCTATATTTATCAGCAGTTTCCACTAGCAAAGCTAGAGATTGGTCACTGTGGAGTTGAGCGATCGCTGTCAGATTTTGTGGTGATTTATCAGTAAAATCAGTATAGATAACCTGACAATTAGCAGAAAAAATCATGGTTCGGGCAGAAAAAATCATGGTTCGGGGAAGTTTCTGCTCTTATTCATTTACTAAATTTTTATTTCCATCTGGAGTCAAAGAAGCAATAGCTGAACTAGAAATAGTCAAAACCACATCCTCGTTACCATCATTGGTAAGATCAATCATCTGTACAGGCCAGTCACTCATTTTGATCTGGGAGTAATGCAATTTTGTGGTATGACCCAACAAAATTGCATTGCTCCCTAACAGTTGTTTGTCATTCTTATCTGCGATATAAAACCTAGACAAAGCTAGACTTTACTTTCTACTTCAACGGGAGCATGGGAGCGGTTATCCCTCTGTAGACTTTCACGCTGTAGCCCAACGCGATTGTGTTCCAATTAAGTTTCTGAAAAAGACTACCACCATCATTGCTTGGTTTTCGCGTAGGCAATAGTCTCAATTCAATACTTGATATCACCGTATTATAGATCAAGTAGTTGATTTTTTCCTGAAAATATATTGATTTTTGTCAATATAAGTATAGTTTTGTCTATGAAATTGTCAACTTAGGACAAGCTCTAAATGTTCACAATAGATACTCCTTTAGACAGATCAAAACTTAGTCGCAAGGAACTGTACAAACCTCTTGCCAAAATTATACAATCGTGTATTGTATAGCAAATTACAAATTTTGGCTGTTTTGGCAGGGAAGTTATGAGGCGATTGTTAAGTTTCGTAAATAGCGTTAATATTAAGAAGACATTAGGAAATATGCTTCTTATATATGGGTGACTCAAATTCACCAAGTGCTGAGTTGCTAAAGTCAGTCTTGGAGCCGCTGTTAGAGGATTTTGAATATTGGTTTGCGCGATCGCGTCAATTATTAGAAAATGAGAAAATCTCATTTATGAGTGAACATGAACAATCTGATTTACTCAACCGAGTTAAGCAAGCACAATCAGAATTAAATACTTCCAAGATGCTATTTGCTGCAACTGGTAAACAAGTGGGACTGGATATGGCTACATTAATGCCTTGGCATCAACTATTAGGCGAATGTTGGAAAGTTGGTATGCTCTACCGTCAATCACAGCATGAGTGATATTTATTGTCATAAATCCAAACATTAGGTTAAAAACCTTAACATTATTTTCATAAAAAAATAATGTATACCATGTTACGTTAATCTGAATAAGATTACAAAATATCACAACACAAATAGATAATTTAACTTTTGTTGTACCTGTAAATTGCAGGTAAAGAAAAGTTGAGGACTACGATATAAAACTTTAGATTTTGTAAAATTTGTTGCCCCTGGAGGATAGTTTTATGTTACACTTGCTCTACATTTTAGCCTTTACCGTACTAGCGTTTATTGCTGTCAGTAATTTAATTCGTAACCTGGTCATGTTTAGTTTTGATCGAGAGCGACCTTATCCAAATACATCCTCTGCGGGTAATAAAGGTAGCTTTGGTTATTATGCAGCAAAAAGACAATCTGTACCTCATCCAGAATTATTAGATAATTCCGGTAATTTAATTAAAGAACCACTGTTGGTAATGCGTTCTATTAATGTGGATGATGCGCGTCAACAGTTGGATGCGTTATATGAATCTTCTCCTGGTCAAAAAATTGAACGTTCAGAAGATGCTTAATTAATTCAATAATTATTTTTATAATTTGGGAATCTGTAGGGGTTTAGCAATGTGCTTTACCCCTTATTATTTTGTCTGAATCAGGATGTCCGGGATTATAGGATTTACAGGATGGAGATTGACATTTTTTTACTTGTTTTGAAAAATCATTTTTTATGTAAATTATTCAATGTGAAAAAACCGATTTTTCGGATTTAAGGATTGAGAGGAGTTAGTATTATTTATTTTGTCTGAATCAGGATTTCCAGGATGATAGGATTTACAGGATGTTTTTAACACAATCTGCGTTTATCTGTGTTCATCTGCGTTCAATTATTCTGATTCTTTACTAATAGCCATTTGCTAGAATTTATGTTAGAGCTTCCTGAAAAGGCATTTTTATCTTTTTGTCAGAATCAGAATATCCAGGATTAAAGGATTAACAGGATTAAGATTGACAATATTTTTTTACTCATCCTGTAAGTAAATCATTAGATGTGAGAACCAGGATTAATAAGATTATAGAGAATTTAAAGGATAAATAAAAAAAGAACATAATTGATTATGTATTTTCTAACCATCCTGTAAATCCTGTAAATCCTGTCAATCCTGATTCAGACAATCTACGCTTCAATCACAACTCGTAAATTCCCCCTTTTATTCGCAACTCTACAAGAAGTTGTACTACCCACGCGCTCAAATTCTAAGTCAAGAATAGTCCCACCAACACGCAAATTATGCAACGATAAACGATTAATTGATTCCGGTAAAGCAGGGTCAATAATTCGTAAACAATTATTCTGTGCGTCTGGGACTAAATTCACCATCATTTGCAATAATTGAAATATACTACCAGTAGCCCAAGCTTGGGGACTACAAGCTACAGGATATTGCACAGGTGCATTATCACCATTCATTTCATAACCACAAAATAATTCTGGTGGACGTTGGTAAGGTTGCTGAGAAGTCATATTAAACAAACCTTGAAATAATTCCAAAGCTTGATCAATTAAACCTAAAGAACGCAATCCCATCGCAATTAAAGAATTATCATGTGGCCACACTGAACCAATGTGATAACCCATTGGATTATAAGCTGGTGATAAACTACTTAAAGTTCTAATTCCCCAACCATTAAACATATCAGGCGCTCGCAATCTTTCCGCTACACTGTATGCTTTTTCTGGGGTAAAAATTCCCAAAGAT
The DNA here is from genome assembly GCF_015207205.1 of Sphaerospermopsis sp. LEGE 08334. Lineage (NCBI taxonomy): Bacteria > Bacillati > Cyanobacteriota > Cyanophyceae > Nostocales > Aphanizomenonaceae > Sphaerospermopsis > Sphaerospermopsis sp. LEGE 08334. The sequence continues at coordinate 42,992 of NZ_JADEXH010000035.1, forward strand.
AAACAATGTCCAGGATTAGAAGTAATACTATCTACTTGATTTCCTTCCCCATCTAAAGCTAAAGCACAAAAATCTTGATCTTCTATCCAAAAATCTTTGTTAAATCTAACTCTGAGATTTTTAGCTTCTTCTAACCAAGTTTCCGCTAAATCTAGCCGCTTTTTCATCTTTGCTATTTCTGCTAATTTGATTTTCGCAGCATAGACATAAGCTTGCACTTCACATAGAGAAATTGCACCCTTAGCTAACTCACCTTTTCTATTAACAATACAATCACCAGAGTCTTTCCAACCTTGGTTAACTAAACCACCTTTTGATTTACGATTATAGCTAAGATAGCCTGTTTCTTGCATATTGCGATCAATCCAATCCATTGCGGATAAAGCATTTCTCCACAATGTTTCTAGAGTTTCTTGATCATGAGTCCAGGCATAATAATCAGCATACAACATCAACCATAAAGGCGTTGCATCTACTGTTCCGTAATAAGGTGTATGGGGAATTTCTTGACACCTTGCTAATTCTCCAAACCGCAATTCATGTAATATTTTACCCGGTTCTTCTTCCCGCCAATCATCTAATTTTTTACCTTGATAGTCTGCCAAAATCATTAAAGTTTCTTTGGCGATTTGGGGATTTAACATCAAAGTTTGGGAAGCGGTAATAATAGAATCTCTGCCAAACAGAGTAGAAAACCAAGGAACACCAGCAGAAACAGTTTTATTTTTGCCAAAAGATTGGCGTAATAAATATAAATCTTGTTCTGCTCTTTCAACCACACGATTGAAAAGACTTTTATCTGAGTGAATGCGGGTAATGTGTTGTACCCAATTTTGCTCCTCCATTAATTCAGAAGCTTTTGCTTGTGCCAAAGTTGTGGCAGCATTGACATGAGAAATCGGTTGATTATTGGTTAAACTGTGCAACCGATAACCGAGTTGTTTGGTTTCGTGAGAAGCTAATTCTAAACGCCAAATTGCGGTATAACCTTGAAAATAATCTGGCAGTTGATGTTGAAATTGTATCCGGGATTCCATCACCGCACCATCTAAACCTTGATAAGCAAGGCTGAGATTTTCTGAACAGTTTTTTAGTTCTGCGAATCGTAATAATTTACCCCGGTTTCCTCGATAAAAACCACGAACTTCAAATAAATCTGCAAAGTCAGCGTCAAAGCTGAGACTAATTTCAAAAGTAATGCTAGAAGTGCTGTAGTTAGAAATTTCTATTTCTTCAAATAATGCACCATTAAGGACAATTTCCCGATGAATACCAATAGTATCAGCATTTAAGTGATCATCAATTTTGGGGTTAGTGCATAAAACAGAGAGAGCAAAACCTTTATCAGCAGTGCTGCTTAATAAAACAGGCGATCGCCCATTAATTTGTAACTCTAAACGACTCAAAAATCGGGTATCAGCGCAAAATAAACCCACACTGGGATTCCCATCTTCTAGGGAACAACCGGAAATGTTCCCCATTGTATCTGTCACCAAAAATAAATCATCATCTTTAACCGTTAAAGTGGGTTGTGGTCTTTCACTGACAACGCAAGGCCATTCTGGAATGGGTACTTGTTCAGCAGGAATAAAAATTTTGCCATCGAGGACGATTTTCTCTGGGGTCATCAACATATCCGGTGTCATGAGCCAAATTTCCCTATACTGGACGCGGGACTGGGGAAGAGGCAGGGAAGCACAGGGCAAGGGAGTAGGGGGCAGGGGAAGATTAATAACCCAATCACCAGTCACCAATCACCAGTCACCAATCACCAATCACCAGTCACCAGTCACCAGTCACCAATAAATCTATACCTTTTACATCTGAAGTCAAGGCTGAAAACTGAGGATTTTCTAGGGTTTTATTCTTTGATCAGCAATGAGAGATACTAGAACTAGAAAATACTCATAAATATGTTTAGTTAATGTTTATTTAAAAAAATTTTGAGTTTTGTCAATGGTCAACAGTCATCAAACTTACCAAGGTAGTTTTTGGGTTAATATCTGGACAGGTGCTTTCTAAAGGTCTAGATTGGGCGTTTAAAGATATTCATGAGCATTTCGACTTCTGTGCTGAGTGATTTGCTACAGTCACTACCTTACTTGCGGACTCAGTTGTATTTCAAGGCTTCCCTAACTGCGCTCTCCCATGCAATGGAAGATCAGGTTTTGGCGACTTCCTTGGATCAACCGCTTATTATTGCCAGTTTTCAGCGAGAGCGATTTTATCGTCAAGAAGCTCATCGCTATCAACGCCTTGCCGAGAGAAGTGACCAAATATACGTATTATCTGCACCAGAAACAGAGTTTGCTAATAGTTCGGATGACTATGAAAAGGTAGCTTTTGAACCGGATGATGCTTTAAGTAAAGAATGGCATTTAGTTGTAATCGCGGATAATTATGCTACTTGTTTAGTATGTCGAGAAAGTGTGAGGTCAATTGCTAAAAATCAGCAGTTACCAGAAATGACCTCTAGTCTGGATATAGACACAGCGCGGAGATTTGAGGGAATTTGGACTTCTGACAGAGGAGTTAGTCTCAAGGCCGCAGAATTGATATTGCAAAGAATAGAAGTTTATAGACCCGATTTAGCGGGCAAAATTAACCAGGCACGTCAGAGGTTTGGTATCGGTTCAGTACCACTCAAGTCCCAACCAAAATCAATTAATGAATCCGCTTTTAGTATTGATACTGACCCTTTTGTACAGCGATTAGTAACTTATTTGCAAGCTAGTCAATATAAGCTGCATAAAGCTTATCGTTCTATTGCTGCTCAAGCTAGAAAAGAAAAGTTGATCAATTCTATTAGTATGGCAATTAGGCGATCGCTTGATCCACAGGCAGTTTTGCAAGTAGCTGCTCAAGAGTTGGGTCAACATCTAGAAGCTGATCGTTGTCTGATTTACCGCGCTCAATCTACTGATGACCAAGCAATAATTGAACATGAGTTTTTAAGTCCTGATGTTGTCTCAGTACGGGGACAAACCTGGAATTTGGCACAAAATCCTTTATTTCACGAAATTACCCAACTGGGTGAAGGTATATGTATTACTGATACTCTTACTGATTATCGCGTTACTAGTTCTACCGCACTTTCTTTAATTGTTAAAAGGTTTACTATTCATTCGTGGTTGATAGAACCTGTATTTTCCCAGGGACGACTACTGGGAATGGTAGAGTTACATTTTTGTCATTTACCTGCCCATGAATGGCAAGCTGGAGAATTGGATTTAGTTAAGGCGATCGCAACTCAAGTAGGTGCAGCTTTGATTCAAGCTGAAGCCTTTGCCAATTTAGAAGAACTAAATAAACAATTAGAAGCCCTTGACCGTACCCGCAGTAATTTAATTGCCATTACCGGTCATGAACTCCGCACCCCCCTTTCTACCATTCAGGTGTGTTTAGAAAGTCTGGCCAGTGAACCGGATATGCCTTTAGAGTTGCAACAGGTAATGTTAAATACTGCACTTTCTGATTCCGAAAGAATGCGGAAACTGGTGCAAGATTTTCTCACTCTTTCTAACTTAGAAAGCGGGCGTGTGGAATGGCATCCCGAATCTTTGACTTTACAAGAATGTGTAGATTTAGCCCTTAGTCGCCTACGTACACGCTCCACATCTGAAAAACCGCCAACCATCAAAACACAAATTGCCGAAAGTTTACCTCTAGTTAGGGCTGATGGTGATTGGTTGGTGGAAGTATTAGCAAAAATTATAGATAATGCTTGTAAGTTCACACCCGCATCGGGGCAAATAACCATTGAAGCCCGTAAAAATGGAAATTATGAGGTAGAAGTGATTGTAGCTGATACGGGAAGGGGAATTGAACCAAATCGCTTAGAAATTGTATTTGACCGATTTTATCAAGAAGAGGGAGCTTTAAGACGGACTGCGGGAGGTACAGGACTGGGTTTAGCGATATGTCGGCAAATAGTCAACGGTTGGCACGGGAAAATTTGGGCTGAGTCCCAAGGTAAGGACAAGGGAAGTCAGTTTCATTTTACTATTCCCATTGTTCAGAGTAGTCAGGAGCTAGAGAAGATCAAAAGATGAGGAGACAGGTGACAGTAATAATGCAAAAAAGATCGGTAACAATGTTACATAAACAGAAAAACCAATGTTTCTGTAAAATTAGGTAAAGTAATATTTACACTTAATTTAACAAAAATCCAATACAACTAATGCAACTGCAACTGAGAGGATCAAAATCTACCCTAGCTTCCCTATTATTAATTGCTCCCTTTTTCCTCTGGGGTACAGCAATGGTAGCAATGAAAGGAGTCATACCTCATACCACACCATTATTTATGGCAGGAGTACGTTTACTACCTGCGGGGGTATTAATTCTCATCGCTGCTGCTTTCATGGGTAGACCCCAACCCAAAGGATGGTTAGCATGGTTATGGATTATCATCTTTGCTTTAGTTGATGCTACCCTGTTTCAAGGTTTTTTAGCAGAAGGTTTAGTGAGAACCAGTGCGGGTTTAGGTTCTGTAATGATTGACTCCCAACCTTTAGCAGTAGCTTTATTGTCCCTGTGGTTATTTCAAGAACATATTGGCCTTTGGGGATGGTTAGGGTTAGGATTGGGAGTTACTGGTATTAGTTTAATTGGCCTACAAGAAGAATGGATTTTTCACCTTCTCGATTCAGGAGTAAAAATTACTACCGATAATTGGCAGCAATTATTTAACAGTGGTGAATGGTTAATGTTACTAGCAGCTTTATCAATGGCTGTAGGTACGGTATTAATTCGCTTTGTCTGTAGATATGCTGATCCGGTAACAGCTACAGGATGGCATATAATTTTGGGGGGGTTGCCTCTGTGGGGAATTTCTGCGGTTGTAGAAAACCAACAGTGGCAAAATCTGGTATTATCCGATTGGTTAAATTTGGGTTATGCAACTATCTTTGGTAGTGCGATCGCCTATGGTTTATTCTTTTATTTTGCTTCCAGTGGAAATCTCACCAGTTTAAGTTCTCTTACTTTTCTCACCCCAGTTTTTGCTTTAATATTTGGTCATCTTTTTCTTGCAGAAGTTCTCACCCCCATTCAATGGCTAGGAGTTATGCTGACTTTAATCAGTATTTATTTAATCAACCAAAGAGACAATTTAGGTAGACAAAATCAAAAAGCTACCATCAATGAAAACACTAATCAACAAAAACCAGTTTTAGAAGCATCTGTAACTAAGAAACTTTAAAAAATCACCCTAATATATTCCTTGGGAGATCAGGAAAATGAGGGAAAAAAAGCAATTATCTAGGACTTACGCCAGGATCAACCAAATATGAGGTATGGGTTTCATGCATTTTAACGTGATTTTTTGATGATTTTTGAGCGATAGCGAAGCGCTGCTGCAAGCAGTTCGCTATTGATCGGAAGTTAATCGCCAAAAGCCTGAAACAACGTATTTTCGTTCATGCACATCATGGTAAATTTGTACAGTGCGTAAGTCCTATAATCTTGATAGCGATCGCATGATCTAGACACCATAGATGATGTTTTTTGTCAATGCGTAAGTCCTAGTATAGTTTTGTCTATAAAATTTTCAACTTAGGACAAGCTCTATGGCAAAAACCGATCTAAAGCTGCTTTGAGTTGTTCAATTTCTACATCAATATTACCATTTTCTGAAGCTCTAGCAATGCACTCGGTTAAATGCTCATCTAAGACAATCCGTGCTACTTTATCTAATGCACCTCTCACGGCCGCAATTTGTAACAATACATCAGGACAAGGGCTGTTTTGCTGCACCATTGTTTTAATACCGCGAATGTGTCCTTCAATTCGTGATAGTCGGTTAACAATTCGCCGTAAAGATTCTTCACTGTGAACATGAGGATGAGCCGAGTTGACTGTTTCTGAAGTATGATTTGTATGCTCGTGATGATGATGGTGTGTATGTTCTGCTGACTGTGATGAAGGCAAGGATGCTTCAGCTAATCCGTTTGATGCTGTCATGAGTCCTGTGGGGTTTGGTATTAATCAGATCCTAGCCTAGAAAGATTTGAAATTGGCGGAAAAACCGTACTGGGTAAGGGGCAAATTTCCATAATAGCTTGGTTGGTGTATGTTCTATTAACTTGATGACAGAAGTTGTTAGATCACAAGTTGGGTAAAAACTTCAATGAACACAGATTTATAAACCAGCTATAAAAATAATTGTAGCTAGATTTGTAAATAGATAGCAAAAACTAGGCTTCTAGATTAGGTTGTGATTATGCAAATTTTTCAACTACCTCAGTTTATACGCAAACTCAGTACCCATGTTTTAGCGATTTTTCTAGGAGTGGTGTTAACGGTTTCTTGTGTGTCAGTTTTACCTTCCCACGCAGAAACAGCACCGGATCAAGTGGTTGCCCAAAAACCATCTGTTGCTGTTGGTGCTATTGGTAAAAGTAGCTTTGTCACTGCGGCGGTAAATCGTGTGGGTTCTGCTGTGGTAAGGATTGATACTGAGAAAACTATTACTCGTCCTGTTGATCCCATTTTGGAAGATCCTTTTTTACGGCGGTTTTTTGGTGATGCTTTCCCCCAAATGTCACCGACTGAACAGTTAAGGGGTTTAGGTTCTGGTTTTATTTTGGATAAAAGTGGCATAATTTTGACTAATGCCCATGTTGTGGATCAAGCTGATAAAGTAACTGTACGCTTGAAAGATGGCCGTACTTATGAAGGTAAGGTAAAAGGCATTGATGAAGTTACGGATTTGGCAGTAGTCAAGATTAATGCTGGTAGTGATTTACCGATCGCACCTTTGGGATCTTCTAGCAGTGTACAGGTGGGAGATTGGGCGATCGCTGTTGGTAATCCTTTAGGATTTGATAATACTGTTACTTTGGGTATTGTCAGCACTTTAAAACGTTCTAGCGCCCAGGTGGGAATTAGTGATAAACGTTTAGATTTCATTCAAACAGACGCTGCGATTAACCCTGGTAACTCTGGTGGTCCGTTGTTAAATGCAGAAGGTGAAGTGATTGGCATTAATACCGCTATTCGTGCAGATGCGATGGGAATCGGGTTTGCCATTCCGATAGATAAAGCTAAGGCGATCGCTGCACAATTGCAAAAAAACGGTAAAGTTGCTCACCCCTATTTAGGGGTACAGATGGTGACATTAACACCCCGGTTAGCGAGACAAAACAATTCTGATCCTAATTCTGCAATTCAAATACCAGAAGTGAATGGTGTGTTAGTGATCCGAGTTGTACCTAACTCTCCTGCTGCTGCTGCGGGTATTCGACGCGGTGATGTAATTTTACAAATTGACAGTCAACCAATTACCACTGCTGAACAATTACAAAGAGTTGTAGAAGATAGTCGTTTAGGTGAAGCGTTGCAGGTGAAAGTACAAAGAGGAAATCAAATTCAGGTGCTTTCTGTGCGTACTGCTGAGTTACAAGACATTTCTTAATATCCAAATTCCAAGAAAATGGGGATATGTTGAGGCATATCCTCATTTTTTCATGTTAAGTTTCTAAATTTACGGTTATTATATTGACAAGGATAACTGAAATTATTCTTTATTACCAATTACCAATTACCAATTACCAATTACCAAATTTTGAATTTCTGAAAATATGGCATCTAATAAAAATATCCTCAGTGAAATATTATCTTCTTCACCCAACTTTTTTTCTCAACTTGTATTTGGGTTTCTGTTAGCTATTATTTCCAGTTTTGCAGGAGCTTCATTAATCTTCAGTTTATTTGTGGGGATTATGGGTGGTGTTGCTTTAGGGTGGTTTACAAACGTCAACGAAAATAACCCCCAAATACCAGATGTAGCTTCTAATGATGGCATTGATGCAGCACTGAAATACTGGTTATTTTTCATGTTCAGCTTTGTGTTTCTCGGTTATTCCGCACCAATAAGTATTTTATTTGGAGGAATAGCAGCTGTAGGTGGTGGTTGGATTATTGCTTGGTGGAGAAGTAAAGAAGCAACTCAAACTCAATTATCAGATGATATTTTAGCAGAAGCAGAAATCCCAGAACCCAACGAGAAAAGTACCAGAAGCAGAAAAAGAATATCTACTCGTCGTTATCGTCGTGCTTCTGGCAGTTTCAATTTTCGCTTTTGGCAAAAATAGATGTCAGCATTTGATAATTGACAATTGAAAATTGACAATTGTTTCATTCAAGGTTTAAAACCTCCCCTTTCAAGGGGAAAAATAAAAAATCCGCTTTTTCAATCCTGAAAGAGAGGGAGATTTAATTGTCAATTGTTCATTGTTCATTGTCAATTATTGAAAGCTTTAAGCTGATTACTGGCTGAATGCTGATGATTTTATTGTCCTAAATACGCTTCTAAAACTTTGGCATTTTTTTGAATTTCCGTAGGAGTACCGACAGCTAAATTTTGTCCTTCTGCTAAAACCCAGACTCTGTCACATAAAGACATAATTACATCCATATTATGTTCAATAATTAAAAAAGTTAAACCGTCTTCTCTGTTCCATTTGAGGATGCGATCGCAAATATCATCTATTAATCTAGGATTCACTCCTGCTGCTGGTTCATCTAATAATATTAGCTTAGGATTTGTCATCAAAGCGCGTCCCATTTCTAATAGTTTACGCTGTCCACCTGACAAACCACCAGCATAGTCAGTTGCTTTTTTTTCTAATCCTACAGATTCTAACAAAAACATTGCCCTTTCTTTATTTTGTTTTTCTTCTCTAGCAACAATATGAGATTGAAATTGCACTTGCCAAAAATTCTCACCAGTTTGTTTTTGTGCTGCTAACAGCATATTTTCTAACACAGATAAACGTGATAAAGTTTTGGGAACTTGAAAGGTACGAATTAAACCTTGTTGGGCAATTTGAAATGGTTGTAAATTATGAATTTGTTCACCATCAAAAATCACTCTTCCTTTATCTGGGTGGATGAAATTGGACAGTAAATTAAATAAAGTCGTTTTACCCGCACCATTAGGACCAATTAAACCAGTGATACTACCTTGATTAACTTCGATGTTAGCATCTTTAACCGCTTGAATACCACCAAAATTTTTACAAAGTCCGGTAGCAGCTAATAGGGGAAGTTGGGGAGTTTCAATATTATTTACCATGATGATTTGTTGGTTATTTTTTGTTAGTGACTGCTATGAATTATTTGGGTCAAAATACCTAAAATTGTTTTGATATCTTTAATATAATATTCACTGATATCAATGTAAATTTCTTGATTTTGTAATTTCAGAAATTTCCACATATTACCTGTGGTAACAACTCCGTAAATTGTATCTATATCATTACCTTCCTTGTGATTAAATAATTGTGCAGCGATCATTTCTGCTACACATTGTCCTAAACCTAGTTTAATGTTTTCATTTTTCGCTTCTACGATAGTGACAACTGGAGAAGTAATAAAGAGTTGTTCTGGTGATTTGCTAATTATAAAGTCACAAACTCCATTTAACCCTTGTTCTGGTTCTACATTAAAATCTACACCGGAAAATAAACTAATTTCTTCGGTCAATTGATTTTTAATTTCAATTAACACAGGGGCTATAATCATTTCTGATCTCGCTTTTTCTGTGTTGATTGCTAATGCTAAAGGAACATTAGTTTTGAGGATTGTATTTAAAATATTACTGCATTCTTTTTCCAGTGTATCAGCAAATAAATCTACCTTCTCATTAATTTTTAAATTGAATTTCTTCACAACTTCCTGTAGTTTAAAATCACTATAAGCCATGACTATCACCTCCTGAAAATTGCTATCACAGGTAACAGGGAACAGGTTAACAAATTTTACCCAATCACCAATCACCAGTCACCAATCACCTATTTCCCAAGAGTAAGTTCCTCTTTTTTACCTAGAATACCTTGAGGTCGCCAAATCATCAGTACCATAAGAATTAGACCAATAAACATAATTCTAAAAGCACCGATACGTTCTACATCTAAAGGAACAATTTTTGGTAAAAATTCCCGTGTGAGAGCATCGTAAGCGAAATAAATTACTGCCCCTAAAATTGTACCAATATTATTACCAGAACCGCCTAAAATTACCATAATCCAAGCGTCAAAAGTGAGTTGTGGTTGAAAATTATCAGGATAAATGGCGCTCAGTTGCCAAGCGAAGAAAGCACCAGCAATACCAGCGATCGCACCACCTAACATCAAAGATTGTAACTTATAAGAAAAGACATTTTTACCTAATGCTTTGGGTACTTCTTCATCTTCACGGATAGCTTTGAGAACTCGACCCCAAGGAGATTTGACTAAAAATTCTAAGCGCCAAAAAACAAAAGCTAATACTAACAAAGCCAATAACATTAAGCCCGCTTTGGGGTTATAGTTATACAATCCTACCACACCAGCAACATAAATTGCTACTGACAATAAACCTAAAATAATACCCACTACTAAACGGGAAGAAAATTCTTTTTTAGTAGAAACATCGGCAGATTTTTGAGCAGTTTTCACCCAACGCCACAAAGAAAATAAAGTAACAATTGCAAGCAAGGTAAGTACACCAATCATCAAAAATCGGAAAAATAAATTGGGTGTAGTTGATAGAGGAATCGCATAACTTTGGACACCAAACGCCCCAGATACCCAAGCATCACCTACTGGTAAATCTTGGTTATTCACCACCAAACGAATTAATTCTCCTGTACCAATGGTAACGATACCTAGATAATCTTCCCGGAGGCGTAAAGTTGCAAAACCAATCACCAAACCCAACAAAGCAGCGACAATTGCCCCAGCAATAGCTGAAAATAATATAGGTACACCTTTTAAACTTAATAGAACTGTAGTATATGCACCCAAGGTCATAAAAGCAATATGACCAAAATTAATCAAACCTGTAAAACCCCACTGTAAATTCAGTCCCAGTGCGAACAAAGCAAAAGTAGCGGTAGAAATAGCCAGAAAAATGAGATATTCAATCATAATTTGATAATGGGTAATGAGTAATGGGTAATAGGTAATGGGTAATAGGTAATGGGTAATAGGTAATAGGTAATAGGTAATGGGTAATTAATTAGGTTATTCATCCTCCCAGTCACCAGTCATCAGTCACCAGGTTATCAACTTCCCCTGCTACCCTTGCTTCCCCTACATCCTGCCTCCTGACTCCTAATGATTACAAACTGTATAAGACAGAGCAGGGATCGCCAAAACCATAGATTAAACTGGAGTTTGATCAAGTATATGTGAGAATTCCCTCATTATGGATGCTAAGGCACTTTGGCAACGATACCAAGAATGGTTATATTACCACGAGGGATTAGGACTGTATCTAGATATCAGCCGGATGCGGTTTGATAACGCTTTCGTGGAGTCGTTGCAGTCGAAATTTGATAAAGCATTTGCGGATATGGACGCTTTGGAAAAGGGAGCGATCGCCAATCCTGATGAAAACCGCATGGTAGGACACTACTGGTTGCGTAACCCAGACTTAGCACCCTCTCCAGAACTAAAACAAGAAATTGTTCAAACCTTAGAACAAATCGAAGCTTTTGCAGATCAAGTACACACAGGGGCAGTTCATCCCCCCAAAGAAAGCCGCTTTACTGACATTATTTCCATCGGTATTGGTGGTTCTGCTTTAGGTCCTCAGTTTGTTGCTGAAGCACTTGCACCCGATTTTCCTCCCCTCAACATTCACTTTATCGACAATACGGATCCTGCTGGTATTGATCGGGTTCTCTCCTCTATCGGTGATAAACTGGCTACTACCCTAGTATTAGTCATTTCTAAATCTGGTGGTACACCCGAACCCCGTAACGGCATGATCGAGGTGAAAAAAGCCTACGCTGCCAAAAATTTAGACTTTGCTAAATATGCAGTTGCCATCACCAGCACAGATAGTAACTTAGATAAAGTGGCTCAATCTGAAGGTTGGTTAACAACTGTCCCCATGTATGACTGGGTAGGTGGGCGTACTTCAGAAATGTCTTCCGTAGGATTATTACCCGCAGCATTACAGGGTATTGATATCCGTGCCATGTTAGATGGTGCAAAAGAAATGGATGATGCCACCCGTGTTGCTAACATCAAAAATAACCCCGCAGCATTATTAGCATTATCTTGGTACTTCTCCGGTAACGGCAAAGGCGAAAAAGATATGGTTGTCTTACCTTACAAAGACAGCTTGTTATTATTTAGCCGTTATTTACAACAATTGGTAATGGAATCTTTGGGTAAAGAACAAGATTTAGACGGTAAAACTGTATATCAAGGTATTGCCGTTTATGGTAACAAAGGTTCTACAGACCAACACGCCTATGTACAACAATTACGGGAAGGTGTACCCAATTTCTTTGCAACTTTAATTGAAGTTTTAGAAGATCGTCAAGGTGCATCTCCTGAAATTGATCCTGGTGTCACATCCGGTGATTATTTATCAGGTTTCTTATTAGGAACTCGTCAAGCATTGTATGAGAATAACCGCGATTCTATTACAGTGACAATTCCTCAAGTTAATGCTCGCACAGTGGGAGCGTTAATTGCATTATATGAACGGGCTGTAGGATTTTATGCCAGCTTAGTTAATATTAATGCTTATCACCAACCTGGTGTAGAAGCTGGTAAAAAAGCTGCCGCTGCAATTCTTGATTTACAACAAAAAGTAATCAAAGTATTGCAAACAGAAAAGAAAGCACTTTCTATTTCTGAAATTGCAGATAAAGCTGGCGCTGCTGAACAAGTTGAAGCAATTTATAAAATTCTGCGTCATCTTCATGCTAATAATCGCGGTGTGGTGTTAACAGGTGATTTAAGTAAACCAGGAAATTTAACAGTTTCTTTGGATTAAATACCATAAATTCTCCTGTTAAAATATTCTGTTTTGACAATCCTCGATTTCTTAAAGAAGTCGGGGATCTGATTTATTGATTAACTGAAAATTACAGCTTTTTCTCTGTGTACTTTGTGTCTCTGTAGTTCGTTAAATCTATACTCAATAATATTGACAGAAAGTATCAATTTTTATATACTAAAATATAATTACTATAATTTAAAATTTGAGTTTTCAACCATGACGCAACTCACACCCCAACCACCAAGAAGAAGAGGAAGAATTTTCCCAGAATTGACTTTATCCCCTGAAGAATTAGCAAAACGTGAAGCAGAAAGAGAAGCCTTTCATCAGCGTTGTTGGGCAATTTTTGAGCGTGTCCGTCCAGAATTAATGAAAGAACATTATAACTGGTATATTGCTGTAGAACCAGATAGCGGTGATTATTTCATTGATCAGGATATGGAAATTGCTAGTAAAAAAGCACGGGAGCAACATCCTAACGTGATACATTTTCTATTTCGCATTCATGAAACTGGGGTAACAGGTAGAATATGATACAGGGTTATTTTGGTAATGAGGGGCAGTTATTTTTTGAGATTAAATTAATTACAAATGATGGCTTAAACCTGTCTGTTGATGCTTTATTAGATACGGGTTTTACAGGCTTTATGGCTCTTAATAAACAAGATTTAGATGCTTTGAATTGGCAATTTATTAGTGAACAAAGAATGCGAACTGCACAAGGAATCAAAGTATTTGATATTTATTCCGGTAAGGTGATTTTGGATAATCAAGAGTATGAAATTCCTATTTATGCTGGAGATCAATTAACTGAGATTTTATTAGGTTCACGGTGGCTGGAGTTTTTACCTTTGGTGGTGAATTTTCCAGAGAGCGTTTTAAATTTAGGGTGATTTTTTGATATATTTGATATAATCAATTATAGTTAAAAAAGGAGTTTAAAACTATGACACAACTAACACCCAAACCACCAAGAAGAAGAGGAAGAATTTTCCCAGAATTGACTTTATCCCCTGAAGAATTAGCAAAACGTAAAGCAGAAAAAGAAGCATTTCATAAACGTTGTCGGGCAATTTTTGAGCGTGTCTGTCCTGAGTTAATGAAGGAACATTATAACTGGTATATTGCCGTAGAACCAGATAGCGGTGATTACTTCATCGATCAAGATATAGAAGTTGCTAGTCAACAAGCAAGGGATAAACACCCTCATGCGGTACATTGTATGTTTAGGTTAAATGAAATTGGGGCAGTTGGCAGAATATGATACAGGGTTATTTTGGTGATGGAGGTCAATTATTTTTTGAAATTGAATTAATCACTACTGATGGTTTAAATCTGCCTGTAGATGCTATGTTCGATACTGGTTTTACAGGCTTTCTTGCTATTAATAAACAGGATTTAGCAGCTTTAGATTGGCAATTTTTACGTGAACAAGAATTGATAACAGCGCAAGGACAAAAAGCTTTTGATCTTTATTTAGGTAAGGTGATGTTTGATAATCAAGAGTATGAAATTCCTGTTTATGCAGGGGATGAATTAACTGAAATTTTATTAGGTTCACGGTGGTTGGAGTTTTTACCTTTGGTGGTGAATTTTCCAGAGAGCGTTTTAAATTTAGGGTGATTTTTTGATATATTTGATATAATCAATTATAGTTAAAATAGGAGTTTAAAACTATGACACAACTAACACCCAAGCCACCAAGAAGAAGAGGCAGAGTTTTTCCAGAATTGACTTTATCCTCTGAAGAGTTAGCAAAACGTAAAGCTGAAGATGAATTATTTTATCAACGTTGCTGGACAATTTTTCAAAGATTACTTCCCGATTTGATGAAAGAACATTATGGTTGGTATGTTGCTATCGAACCAGATAGCGGTGATTATTTTGTTGATGAAAATAAGGACGCTGCTAGTAAAAAAGCCAGGGATAAACACCCTAATGTGATACACTTTGTATTTGGCATCAATGAAACTGGAGTAACTGGGAGAATATGATACAGGGTTATTTTGGGGATAAGGGGCGGTTATTTTTTGAGATTGAATTAATTACAAATGATGGTTTAAATCTGCCTGTGGATGCTTTGTTTGATACAGGTTTCACAGGCTTTATGGCGATTAATAAACAAGATTTACAAGGTCTAAATTGGTCATTTATATCTAAGGAAAAGCTACGCACTGCACAAGGAGAGTCTAGATTTGATATTTATTTAGGTAAGGTAATTTTAGATAACCAAGAGTATGAAATTCCTGTTTATGCTGGTGATGAGTTGACAGAGATTTTGTTGGGTTCAGAGTGGTTGGAATTTTTACCTTTGGTGGTGAATTTTCCAGTGGGTATTTTAACTTTGGGATAGGTTGAGGAAACAAACCACTAAGACACCAAGAGTGCGAAGATAAGAGAAGAAAAAAGAAGAGTTATTTTTATATTGCTAAGTCGCGTAGGTAGTAGAATTTATCGTTTTTCCAGTCGTTTCCTTTGTCTCTTCCTAAGTAACCTGTTAGGGGTGATGAAAGTTCTATTAATATTTCGTGCATTTCTTCAGGTTTTAATGGTTGTGGTGGATGTGATCCGAAATATGCACCATGTAAAGTATCAACTCCTGTAGATTCTATTCCTGCATTTTGGAGATAATTTTTAACGAGTTGGATAATGTGCGATCGCAATTTTATTTCTTGTTCTACTTTTTCTATATATTTGTTAATTTTATCATCAGCTTCTTCTCCAAATGGTTTTTTTTCTAGGTCTTGCTTCAAATTTAATAAATCTATTGAACCAGGGTGTTTTGCTTTTAAAGTGACTAATTTTTGTAAAGTTTCTGGACGAATAACGTTCATTTTATTTCCTTGTGCAGTTTTTTCAGTATCTGTTGCTAATTTACCAGCAGCCATAATAATTTTGATACAACTATTATATTCTTCTTGTAAATGTTTTAATCCTAGTTTTACAAGTTGTGCTACTGTACTATCAACAACTTTTTCTGTTTTAGTTGCCTTACATTCTCCTATAACTGGATAAGGATACTCACAGTAAAAATCTAGACCTCCAGCACCACCTAATTTATCAGAATCTAAATTAGCTTTAGTATTCGTATTAGAACTTGAAAAACCTAGTTTAATTAAACTTTTTCTCACCAATTTTTCAAATTCATTACCATCACTAGAATTACCAACTTTAGCAATGTTTTTAATCCAAGTTAAATCAGGATCTAGGGTATGTTTCACCCTTTGGTTATTCCATCCTAAAAATACCCTAATTTCCTGTTCTAATTGTTGTGCTGCTGGGTTATTATTAGCTATGGTTAATAATAAACTTTGTAATTCTTCCAGTGCAGGATGTAGTGGAGTTTGGCGGTTTTCTAGTTGTTGTTTCCGTTGGTTAAATACATGATCACTTAATACGGGTTTAGCTTCAGATACAGAAATGTTATTAGGTAAAGGTGCAAATTTTCCTAGTTTTTCTTGAATATTGGGAATAGCTGAAATTTCTAAAGTTTTATCTAAATGATAAACTCGTAAATAAGCTAAGAAAAAATGGGTATGGTTGTGTAATATTTCATCAAATCTTTCTGTTTTCCAGATGGTTAATTGAGATAAAATATTTAATGATTCGGTTTTATCTAAAGTTCGACAAAGTTCACATTTAGCCCATGCTTTAATTAAAACATTATTTTGAGATAAAGGTAATTGTAGTTGTTGTTTATTTTCAATTAAATTCAGTTGTTCAGGTTGTAGTAAAATACCCGGTTTATAAGATTTTTTCCATGCAGTTTTAGCAATGGGTAAAAAAATTGCCCGGTAATATTTATCAATTTCTACTGTAGATATTTCCACAGGATAAAGATAAAATCTTTGTCCAGCACGAAGAAACATTTCAGGTAAAACTGCTATTGTTTGTCCCTGTATTAATGCTTCAATATCAGGGACGGGTAAACATAATGCAGTAGGAAGTGAAAATGACTGATTCATTTTTAGTTTAGATGTTTAATTTAATATCATCACTATTGTCAACACTTTGAGGTATTTTCATTGGTAATTCATCATCTGTTAAATTATCAGGTTCTTGTCCAGAAGGATCACTTAAAATTTCTTTAATTAGAGGATTTGTAATTACAATTTTCCTCTGTTTAATAAATGCAAAAATCTGATCTTCCGTTAATTCATAACTCTTATGATTTTGCCATACATAAAATATTGCTAATAGTGGTTTAATATCTTGAAATTGTAAACTTACCCATTCTCCTCCTTTTTCTTTTAACAGTTTTCGTAAATTTTCTCTAGCTGCTGCTGCATTAGGACCTATTTGTTTGGAACGTACTAAACAACCGCGAGTTAAATCATACTTTTCATAGGCAATTAGTTTACCTAAAGCTGTTGTAACACCTACACCTCCTGGCTGTTGTAAAACATCTACTCCAATTTTCACTTTTTGCTGATTACCAATAATTTTAAAATCAAGATGGTTGTCATTAGTAAACTCTTCAACTTTTTCAACTGTTACACCTTCCAGAGTTTCACCTATCAATCTTTCAAAACAAAATTTTAGAGTTTGAGAAATTTCTTTTTCGTTATCTAATAATGAATCATTAGGATTCTTTAAATGTACTAATTCCGCTAAAAAGAAGGGTTTAACAGGATTGGGATCTACTTTTGTTGTATGTTCAATTTTTTCTGTTATATCACCACCATTAATAGTAGGTTCTTGCTTAACAAAATGTTCTGCACACCATTTTAAAACTGCTCTAATGGTCGGTTTACCTTTACCAAATTCTCTCAGTTTACTTTCATTAAATGGGTAAAGAGGATGAGGTGGTATCTGTTGATATTTTTGGTAAAATTCTTGTAGCCACGTTTGCACTAGCGCAACTACATGATCAGAATTAAGATACCTTAATTCAATTGGTTGTCTATCAGCTTTCTCACTCAACACTCTATCAATTACTGCTTCTGCTTGCGGTAATGCCATGATTTCATAATTCCAAGTTTGAGGATACATAGCTAATAGTAAAACACCTTTTTTTAGGTTGTTATATAAATCTTTGGATAAATTAGCAATTACCTGTGCTGCTGTAAATCCAGTGTCGGTAGTTTGATTAATGTTATCTAATTCATCAAAACAAATAACAGGAACTCGATAATCACTGACAATATCTAAAATTTGCCTAACATGATTTAATGCTTGAGTTTCTTTGTCACTATTGGTATTATTTGCTAATCCCATTAACTGAGCGTGTGCTTCTGGCAATTCTTTTGCTGATAACCAGAAATTTGCAGCATTAACATGCTTTACGGAAAGTGTCCACAGAAATGCTTGAATTATGTAATTGTTAGTAATTTCAGGTTTTATATCTAATACTTTTCTTGTAAGTTGTTCAACTACTTTAGGAGAATGTTTATCTAACAATGTAGGAAATACTTTATTAATATACTGCTCTGTAGTATATTTCCATCCCATCGCTTCATTAATTAATGCTGCGGCTATTTCTTGAAATGGCATTACATTCGGTCTAACAAATGCTCTTAGACTAGAGGTAACACTTTCTAAAAATTGGAGTTGAATTTTATTTAAATTATCATACTTACTCATGTAAATAAATACGCCATCTTGCCCGCTTTGTAATTGATGACGGATTCTACTAATAATATGACTTTTTCCTAATCCTTTTTCTGCTGCAATTGTAATCCCTACAGTCTGACGTTCACCTTTTTTAATTTTGTCAATTGCATCAAATACAGCATTAGCAGCATGAGCATTTATTGAAGGAACATCAGGATAACTTTTACCCCATATTTGTTGAGGTCTAACTACAATATGACCCGCAAATGGGTTATGAGTTTTAATTAGTTGATCAATTTTGGATGTGTCAGTAGTCATAATAATCTCCCTGTGGTGTGTGAATTTTTCAATAAAATTTAAACTTTTTTAATCTTTCAATAGTCGAGCATAACAACGTAAACCGTCTAATTCTGTACTTACAGAATCTTCAATTTTGTCTGGTGCGCTATCTTCTACACTTCCTCCTTGTAATTGAAAAATATCATCAGCTTGCATTTCTAATAACCAATCATTAAACTCAGTTCTACTAACACGCTCTCCTATTTTTCTTCTGATGCGATAAATAGGTACTAAGTTATTAAAATTATATTCATAGTTTAACTGATTATAAACATCTAAAGCTACATTTGTAAACTCCTCATAAGAACCAATAACTTCAGCCTTAACTCCATTATCTGACACAACGGCCGTAGGTACAACCACATTATCCTGACGCAACCACCGCAATAACGAATTAGCAACCCAAGCGCCAATATTTGTACTAAACTCAAACTCATCACTACGCAAACCCGCACCCAACACTTCTAAACCCGTTGGTGACGTGAGAGTATAACTAATAGCAGAACCTTTTTTAGAGACAGCGATCGCTCCCTGTGCTTCCAAATCCTCTAAAATACCTTGATAGTCCGCCTTATTTTTACCTTTGGAATCTATCCGCTTCGTCAATTTACCCTTAGCAACCTTATGCTGACTTCCTCCCAAATCCCATAACGCAAGCAGCAAGCGAGTTTTAGCGTAACTTACCTGTAAATCCTTAGTCTTTGAACTCATGGTGATGTGTGTTAAATAACTGCAACTATTATAATAATGATTGTAATTTTTATGTCACCACAACCCAAAAATTGTTTATTTTCTCAATATTGTAGATAAATAGCGCAAAATTTCTACACAAAAAGCAACAGAGAATTTACTTGACTTATAAATATCAGGACTGGTGCAAAACAGAAGCAAAGTAGGAGTAAGTCATGAATTACCCCCCAGAAATAATCAGATTTTTAGTCCAATCTTGCGTAAATCCTAAAATATATTGAGCCAATATTGGGCAAAGTTTTTGGGGATTGAGTGTTGCGATCGCCCCCCATAATTCGCTAAAATATCTAGTCTTTGGGATATAAACAAAGTCGCTTCTCGTCAAGCTACACTTTTGTAACCTATCCTGCTGACACCCAATTTAACGAGATTTTACAGGAAAAAAGAAACAACAATGGCCAAACGAGTGCAGTTAGTATTAACAAAAGATGTGAGCAAGCTGGGAAAATCCGGCGACTTAGTGGATGTAGCTCCCGGTTATGCTCGTAATTATCTCATTCCCCAAAGTCTAGCTACTCACGTTACCCCCGGTATCTTGAGACAAGTAGAACGCCGTCGTGAACAAGAACGTCAACGTCAACTAGAACTCAAACAACAAGCACAAGAACAAAAAGCAGCCTTAGAAAAAGTTGCTAAATTAACAATTGCCAAGCAAGTAGGCGAAAACGAAGCCATCTTCGGTACTGTCACCACCCAAGATGTAGCAGATGCAATTAAAGCAGCTACCAGTCAAGAAATTGACAAACGTGGTATTACCATTCCTGATATCAACCACCTGGGTACATACAAAGCTGAAATCAAGCTGCACTCTGAAGTAACAGCCCAAATTGATATCGAAGTTGTTGCCAGCTAAGATAGGTGACAGGTGACAGGTGACAGGTGACAGGTAAGAGGATGATAGGATGATCCATAGCAAATCTATTGCCTTTTGCCTTTTGCCTTTTGCCTCTTAACTGCCAAACTCAACTAATATTTCAAATCTTATTTAAAATCTGCTCAAAAATCCCAGATCGCTTATGGCAGAAGAACTGAGTTTTCAAGGTGATGGCAGCGATGCCTTCGGCAACCCCTTGGGGCAACACTTACCACCCCAAAACATCGAAGCAGAAGAAGCGATCTTGGGGGGTATTCTTCTAGATCCAGAAGCCATAGGACGAGTACGCGATCGCCTCGTTCCCGAAGCCTTTTATATTAACGCCCACAGAGACATCTATCAAGCCGCCCTCACTCTTCACGCCCAAAATAAACCCACAGACTTACTTTCCCTCACCAGTTGGTTAACAGACAACGATAAACTAACCCGCATTGGTGGTAGAAATAAACTAGCCACCTTAGTAGATCGTACAGTTTCAGCAGTTAACATAGATGCCCTAGCAGAATTAGTCATGGAAAAATACCTGCGACGGCAACTCATCAAAGCAGGTAACGAAATTGTACAACTAGGTTTCGAGACACAAACAGAATTACCCATAGTTCTCGATCAAGCAGAACAGAAAGTATTTAGTATTACTCAAGAAAAACCCGAATCAGGTTTAGTTCACATAGCAGATACATTAATTAACGCCTTCCAAGACGTTGAAAAAAGACATGAAGGTATCGCTTTACCTGGTATTCCCTGCGGTTTTTATGATTTAGATGCCATGACTAGCGGTTTTCAGCGTTCTGATTTAATCATCGTCGCTGGCAGACCATCAATGGGAAAATGTTTAAGTTACGATTCAGAAATTGTCCTAGCAGATGGGCAAATTGCCACCATTGAAGAATTGTATAACCAACGTCAATGTAATTTATTAACTTTAAACAGCAATTGGAAATTTACTTTTACCCAACCGTCTGCATTTGTCAACGACGGAATAAAACCAGTTTTCCGGGTTACAACTCGTTTAGGGCGATCCATTGAAACCACCATTACTCATCCCTATTTAACTATTAATGGTTGGCAAAGGCTAGAAAATCTCAAAATCGGTGATAAAATTGCCGTTCCTCGCAAAATAAATGTATTTGGTAAAGAAACTATCCGCGAATGTGAAGTTAAGCTATTAGCTTATTTAATCGGTGATGGAAATTTAACCAATAGCACCCCCAGATTTACAAACAGTAACTCATTATTACAAGCTGATTTTTCTCAAGCTGTTGCTGAATTTGGCGGTTTAACAGTCAGATCAATTACAAATAAATTCAGTAAAAATTCACTAACAACTTGGTTACAGGAATTAGGATTATGGGGTAAAGATGCTCATGCAAAAACCGTACCATCAATCATTTTTAAATTAGAGCGATCGCAAATATCATTATTTCTGAATCGTCTCTTTGCTACAGATGGTTGGGCTACATTACTTAATAGTGGTCAATCACAATTAGGTTATGCCACAGTTAGCGAAAAACTAGCCAGACAAATTCAACATCTATTATTAAGATTTGGCATCATTGCTACCTTGAAAAAACGCTCTGTTAAATATCAAAATACTTGTAGACCAGCATGGCAATTAGATATTACTGATGCCTTATCTATCAAGAATTTCATTTCAGAGATTGGTATCTTTGGTAAAGAAGCAGCATTAGCAAAGGTTACAGCAGCAATATCTGAAAAAAGATATCAAACCAATCGTGATCTTATCCCTGTAGAAATTTGGGAACAAATAGCAGCAGCAAAAGGCAATGAATCATGGCATAGTTTAGCCTACCGTGCAGGAATTAAAGGCTGTAGTAATATGCACGTTGGTAAACGGTCTTTAAGCAGAGAAAGATTATGGATATTAGCGACAATTTTAGATAATTTACCACTTCAGAATTTAGCAAATAGTGATGTTTATTGGGATGAAATAATTTCTATTGAATCAGTTGGTAACCAACAAGTTTATGATTTGACAATTCCCGAAACACACAACTTTATTGCTAATGATATTTGTGTTCACAATACCGCATTTTGCTTAAACTTAGCTCACAACATCGCCGCAGGTTATAAATTACCAGTCGCCGTTTTCAGCTTAGAAATGTCAAAAGAACAGCTAGTACAACGACTATTAGCCAGTGAAGCCCAAATTGAAAGCGGTTATTTACGCAGTGGACGTATTAGTCAAACCCAATGGGACTCTTTAGGTCGTGCAATTGGTATGCTTTCAGAAATGCCCATTTTTATTGACGACACTCCCAATATTACAGTTACACAAATGCGGAGTCAAGCGCGAAAACTCCAAGCACAACAAAACACAGAACTAGGATTAATAGTAATAGATTACCTGCAATTAATGGAAGGCGCAGGAGATAATCGCGTACAAGAATTATCAAAAATTACCCGTTCTTTAAAAGGGTTAGCTAGGGAATTATCAGTACCAGTAATTGCCTTATCTCAGTTAAGTCGGGGAGTAGAAGCAAGAACTAATAAACGCCCGATGTTATCAGATTTAAGAGAATCTGGTTGTTTAACAGGTGATAGCTTAATCACATTAGCAGATACCGGATTACAAGTACCAATTAGAGAATTGGTAGGTAAATCTAGTTTCTCAGTTTGGGCATTAAATGAAAAAACAATGAAGCTAGAAAAAGCTATTGTTAGTAATGCGTTTTCTACAGGTATCAAACCTGTATTTACCTTAAAAACTCTACTAGGAAGAAAAATTAGAGCAACTGCTAATCACAAATTCCTCACAATTCATGGTTGGAAAAGACTAGATGAGTTAAGTCCTCAACAACATATATGTTTACCAAGACATCTATCTATTTCGGGTAAACAAACCATGACTGATTGGGATAAAATTGTGGCAATCATACCAGATGGAAAAGAAGAAGTATTTGATTTAACAGTTCCCAATTTACATAACTTTGTAGCCAATAATATCATTGTTCATAACTCAATCGAACAAGACGCAGATTTAGTCATCATGCTTTACCGCGACGAATATTATTCACCCGATACACCAGATCGCGGAATAGCAGAAGTCATCATAGCCAAACACCGTAACGGACCAACAGGAACAGTCAAACTATTATTTGATCCTCAATTTACCAAATTCAAAAACCTAGCCAGACCAAACAACTATTAAAAATAACAGGTAATTGATAATTGGTAATTGCTTTACCCATTACCCATTACCCATTACCCATTACCCATTACCAAGTTTTACTAAGTTTTACTTAATATCCAACAATTCCACATCAAAAATCAAAGTAGCATTCGGTGGAATTACACCACCAGCACCACGCGCACCATAACCCAACTCAGAAGGGATAATCAACTGACGGCGATCGCCCACCTTCATGCTACTCAGTCCTTCATCCCAACCTTTAATTACTTGTCCTATACCAATTTTAAAACTAAAAGGTTGACCGCGATCGCGTGAACTATCAAACTTCTTCCCATTTTCCAAAGTACCAGTATAGTGAACTACAACTGTTTGTCCCCTTTGAGGAGTAGCTTCACCATCCCCCTTTGCTAATTCAATATACTGTAGTCCAGAGGCAGTAGTGACGACATTCGCATCAGACATAATATTGCTCGCTACTAGAGTAGTTTTTTCTTCAATTACAGCAGTGGACGCTGGTGGATTTTGACTTAACTTAGCAGCAACAGCAGTATCCTGATTACCACCCATTTGCGCTAATACCAAAGCCACAACACACACCAGCATGAATACCACGCTCAAAAAAATTCCTTTCAAAATCAGCCCTCCCTATATAGGTAGCTTGGTAAACAGATTACCAACAGGACAGAAACCAGTTTAAAACACAATCCGCACTCTAACGCCACAGCTTATTTTCCAAATCCCGCACCTGACGTTCCAAACGATCAATTCTTCCCCGCAGTTCATCTACCTCAGACTGACGAGCAACACCCAAATCTTGCATCATATTCCGCATCTGTCGTTGCATCTGCACTTCCCAGTTACCTTGCTCCGACTTTAACTGCTGCACAATATCATCCATCACCACCTTAGCTTGCTCAGGATTCAACTTCCCATCCTTCACCAGTTCATCACTTACCTGTTTAAGCTTATCAGCAACCAAAGATGTAGTACCTAAACCTAACATCATCAACTGTTCCAACCAGTTATTGCTATCCATACATCCTTCCTATTTATTTGATATATAACCAGCAGACCTTCCATCCTGAACCCCAAAAGACCATCCTGAATGCCCACTGATCCTAGCTTACAGATATATTTTCGCAAATTTGACCACATCAGCAAATTAACCTCACCACCTCCAAAACCCAAATAGATCACAAAATCCCAAGCCTTTCTCCTCCCCTCTGCACAAATAATGGCAGTTTCAACATTGCTAAACCCTTTTCCAGTAAGGTTTTCATCCCATCTACAAAAAATCCCTAAAAATTTTTGAAAAAGTAGTTGACATTCCTAGAGAGGTCAGTTATATTAAATGAGGTGAGGCAAGCGAAGCCCACAACTGAACCGAGACAAGATAATACTTTGAAAGAATAAAGACGACCATTCCTCGTCAAAGAAATTTAACTAACGGATTCTGGCGATAGAAAAGGAATCCGGAAGTGAAACAAAAATAAAAGAGCTAAAAACAAACTTAACAAAACGGAGAGTTTGATCCTGGCTCAGGATGAACGCTGGCGGTATGCTTAACACATGCAAGTCGAACGGGATGCTTAGGCATTTAGTGGCGGACGGGTGAGTAACGCGTGAGAATTTGGCTTCAGGTCGGGGACAACAGTTGGAAACGACTGCTAATACCGGATATGCCGGAAGGTGAAAGGCTTGCTGCCTGAAGA